>DATLWQ010000028.1:0-8707 GCA_035576225.1 Fimbriimonadaceae bacterium
CGCCTCCGCCCCCGCCTCCGCCAGCGCGTCCACCACCGCCACCGCCGCCCTGCGGCCGCATGGACTCGAACATCGCCTGGAGGTCGGTCTGTTGCTTGTCCGTCAGTTTGAGTTCTTTTGCGACGTCTGGTCGAGTCAGAATGAGCGGACCTTGCTGGAAGAGCCCGCCTCGCCGCTGGCCACCGCCCTGCGCCATCGCCAAAGACGAGGCGACGAAGACGACCGCCGCGATTGTGAGAAATCTTTTCATTTTCAGCCTCAGCGCCCGACCTAGACGGGCACTCTTGTCGGCATTGACGCGGCGGTACAACGCCTGTTCAGTAGATTTGCCGGTGCCTGGCCGAACCCCTTATCTGACTAGTTCCTGGCCCCGCCACTTGAGCCCTGCCAAGCGCGCCAGCGTGCGCAGGAACTCGTCACCGCCATCCGGGCTGACCATCACGAACTTTCGGCCGTAGACCACCGCGATCCTGTCCAGCGACCAGGCTGGAGAACTCAATGGGTTGCGCGTCCTAAAGACCCGTTCGATCCTTTCATAGGGAACGCGCCACTTGATAACCCCAGAACGCACGAGCAGGCCGTCCTTGCCGAGAGTGTAGTCGCACGGCCACAAGATCATGCCGATGACGACCATGACCAAAAGCGTCACGAGCGCAATGACCCAGTCTCGCGAAGTGGCAACGACGAGGAACCCCGCCGCGGGAGCGACGAGCACCAGCGCCGCGATCCACCAGTCCACCTTCGTGCGGAACCTCACACCCTTAAAGACGGACCCTCGATCCTCCGGGTTGCCCTCACTCCTCGATGAGAGCCAAGAACGCGCCCGCCGGGTCGCGGATGATGCAGAACTTCGAGTTGCCCACCATGCGGGGCCCGTCCACGACGTCGCCACCGAAGGCCATGCACTGCTCGACGCTCTCTGAGACGCTCTCCACACGCACGTACATCAGCCACATGTGAGGAACGTTGGCGTTCGTCCCTCTCGCGTGGCACACCCCTACCGACGTCGCCCCGCCTGGCGTCTGAAGGACGTAGTCCTCATAGTCGCCCATGTCGTGGTCAGAAGACTCCCATCCGACCACGGCACTATAGAAGTCACGGACGGACGCAGCGTCGTCGACCGTCAGGTCGTGCCAGACGATCTCTCCGGGAGCCTTTTCAGCCATCGGCCAAGTGTACTCACGCGACGAGCCGGGCGCATGACGAGGGAGCCGTTTTTCCATCCGTTGACGGCCCATTGCGGCCCGGAGACCCTGCCCAGCACCGAAACGGGAATAGGACCGATTTCGTAGCAGAAGGTGCGCAGATCAGGCAGACTGCGAATCGTATGGAACCCGGGACATTCAGGATCGAGTCAGGTCGGGGCAAGTCGAGACCGACCCGGCGAGTCAGGCCCGCTCTGATCCTAGCCGTCCTCGTTGTCCTACTCATTGCCTTCGCCGGCACTCTGCTCGGCATCTACACCGACTACCTCTGGTTCGTCCACGATGCGCAACAGCCGCTCGTCTTCGACAAGACCATCCGTGCGCAAGCCGGGCTCTGGGTCATCGGGTTGGTCGTCGCGTTCTTCGCGATCTACATGAACGCGCACAAGGCGCTCTCTTCTCAGTCCATCTTCGACTCAGCCCCAGCCGACGAGAACGCCCGCGCCGCGGCCAACGTGCTCTCAGCGCTGCAGAAGTTCGGCCGCCTGGTCTCCGTCGCCGTCGCGGCGGTTGTGGCATTCGGGGTCGCCGAGTCGCTCAGTTCCAACTATCAGCAGTACTGGGCGTTCCTCGCCTCCACTCCGTTCGGGCGGAAAGATCCGCTCTTCGGCCTCGACATCGGCTTTTTCGTCTTCCGTCTTCCCTGGCTGCTGACGATGATCAACACTCTGCTCGCGGTGTTGGTCACCTCGCTGCTCGTTGCGGCGGCGGGCCACTTCGGGACGGCGGCGCTCGCCAAGATCGCCCGCGTCCACCTCTCGCGGACGGGCGTCGCAACCCACCTGAGCATCCTGGCGGGCCTTACGACGATCGTCTTCGGCTCGCGCCTCTTCTTCACGCGCTACCTGCTCGGCGTTCAGGCGGGCGCACAATTCACGGGTCCGGGCTACGCCCTGAACAAAGTGGTCGCCTTCTATGCGATCCTCGGCGTTGCAACGGTCGTCGTCGGCGTGTTCATGCTCGTCAACGCTCGGTTCTGGCGCCCCTGGGCGATCCTCAAACTCGGCGTTCCGCTGCTGTTGCTTGCTGGGATCATCATGCTCGGCGTCGTGCCGAACTTCATCCAGAAGTGGCGCGTAGACCCCAACCTACTGGTCTTCGAGAGGCCGTACGCGGAGCGCGCGATCGAGAGCACGCGGTTCGCTTACGGGCTCGACAGGTTCCAGGTCCAGGACTTTGCCGTCAAGGACGCGCCCACACCGGAGGAGGTGAAGGCCGCCCAGGCGAGCCTCAAATCGATGCGACTGTGGGATCCGACCGTCCTGCAGCGCGTCTACGACGAGCGCCAGTCTTTGCGTCCGTACTACGAGTTCTACGACGTCGACGTCGACCGCTACAAGGTCGACGGCGAGCAGCGCATGGTCATGATCGCGCCGCGCGACCTCAAGTACGGCGGCGTCGCGCCCGGGTCGCGCAACTGGCAGAACCAGCACCTGCGCTACACGCACGGCTTCGGCGTCGTGATGACGCCCGTCAACGAGGCCGTCAACTACGGACAGCCGCAGTACTGGGTCTCCAACTTCCCTCCCGAACAGGGCAAACTCTTCCCGCTGACGCAACAGCGCATCTACTTCGCGAACTATCCAGAGGGTTCGCCCGAGTACGACAGTTTCGTCCTCTTGCACTCCAAACTCCAGGAGTTCGACTACCCGGCCGAGGTCGACCAGACGCACACGTGGACCGGCAAGCGCGGTATTCCGATCGACGGCGCGCTCGCAAAGTTCGCCTTCAGCGCCGTGCTCGGCGAAGTCAAACTCTACACCACCAACGACATCGATGCGAACACGCGCATCGTGCTCCACCGCGACATCATCGACCGCGCCTCCAAGGTCTATCCGTTCCTGAGTTTCGACGGCGACCCGTACATTGTCATCGACAAGGGCCGCGTCAAGTGGATCATGGACGGCTACACCACGTCGGACCTCGTGCCCTACAGCACGCACGTCCAGATGCGCGACGGTCGGATCGCCAACTACATACGCAACTCGGTCAAGATCGTGATCGACGCGTACAACGGCGACATGACGGCCTACGCCGTCGATGACAAGGATCCGGTGCTGCAGACCTGGCGCAAGGTGTTTCCCGGCCTTGTCCATCCGTCGAGCGAGGTCCCGACCTCGATCCGTGAGCACTTCCGGTACGCAGAAGACTTCTTCGACATCCAGTCCGAGATCCTCACGCAATACCACGTGACGGACCCGGTCAAGTTCCTCAGCAACGAGGACGCCTGGCAGATCCCGCAAGAGATCGGGCGCGGCGGCGACAAGGAGCCGATCGAGTCGTACTACGTCGAGATGCGGCTGCCGGGAACGAACAAGGACGGCTTCATGCTCATCCGGCCGTTCTCGCCGAGGACTAAGAACAACATGATCGGCTGGATGGCCGCGAACTGCGACCCCGAAGACTATGGCAAGGGCATGCTGTACCAGTTCCCGCGCGACACGCAGACGCAGGGGCCGCTGCAGATGGAGTCGAGTTTCAACGCCGACCCGATCGTCGCCGACATCAATAGGCAGTTCAACAACGACCAGTCTTCGATCGTCCCGGGCAACCTGCTCGTCATCCCGATCGGCAGCAGCCTTCTTTACGTCAAGCCGCTCTTCCTGGAGAGCAAGTCGCGCCCGATCCCCGAACTGCGCAAGGTGATCCTCGGCCTGCAGAACAAGGTCGTCGTCGCGGACACCTACGACGAGGCCCTCGCCGAAATCTTCGGCGCGTCCACGCCGGACGTGCAACAGGCGTCGCCACAACAGGTGCCGGGCACACACGCCGCTTCGAGCACCAACGCGACCGCGGTCGCTCTGGAGGCCCTGCAACTTCTGGACGCCGCAGACGCCGCGCTGCGCGCTGGCGACTTCACCAAGTACGGAGAGCTCCAAAAGCAGGCCAAAGAGAAGCTACGATCTCTGGCAAAATAGTGCGATGGACTGCGAGAAGGTCGGTGTCGCCGGGCTCGGGCTGATCGGCGCATCGGTCGCGCAGGGCCTGTCCGGAAGTTTCGCCGAGAGCGTGCTCGGTTTCGACCCCGACAAGAGCGCACAAAACCTCGCATCCTCCTACTGCACGGTCAAACGCGGTCTTTCAGATCTGGACGGCGTAGACCTGCTCGTTTTGGCCGCTCCTCCATCCGCCGTTTGCGAGATGGTCGCCCAGGTGGCTGAGTGGAATACGACGCCGGTCGTCACAGACGTCGCAAGCGTCAAGTCGCTTATCGCCGACGCTGTGCCACAGCCACTGAGGCAGAAAACCGTGCCCGGTCACCCGATGGCCGGACACGAGACCGCCGGGCCGACCCACGCGCGAAGCGACCTCTTTCATGGCGCGAGGTGGATCCTCTGTCCGTTCGAGGAGTCGTCGGACGAGGCGACCGCTCTCGTCCTCTCGATGGTGCGACACCTGCGCGCGCTACCGCTTGTGATGGAAGCCCGTGACCACGACGCGTTCGTCGCGCAGGTCAGCCACCTACCGCACGTGCTCTCTTCGCTCCTGCTGAGTGCGGCACAGGGCACGAACACCGAGGCGGCAGGCGCAAGTTGGAGGGACATGACGCGCGTCGGCGGCTCGAACCCAGAACTCTGGGCCGACATTCTCCTCGCGAACAAGGCCGCGATGGGCGGCGCGCTCAAAGACGCAGGTTCGCGTCTAAAAAGGGTTCAAGACGCCCTGAACCAAGAAGACCGCGCGGCGCTTGTGAGGTTTTTCGAAGAGGCTAAGGAGGCAAAACGCTCTTGAAGGTCACTTTCCAAATGTCCGGCCCGCTTAAAGGTACGGTGAGGCCCCCCAGCGACAAGTCGCTCACGCACAGGTCGTACATCTTCTCCGCATTCGCCCGTACTCCCAGCACGATCATCAATCCGCTAAGAGGAGAGGACTGCAACGCCACGTTGGAGATCATGCGACAGATCGGCGCACGGGCAGAGGTGCACGAACTGCCGGACACGACGAAGGTCTTCCCTATCAAAGAGTTAGTGTCCCCCAGCGCGCCGCTCGAATGCGGAAACAGCGGAACCACCATGAGGCTGCTCTGCGGAGTGCTTGCCGCGCAGGAAGGTCTCAGTGCGATGTTAGTCGGCGACGCGTCGCTCTCGCGCAGGCCGATGAAGCGCGTGACCGATCCCTTGCGAATGATGGGTGCAAACATCGAGGGCGACACGGCGCCCATAACTATTAAAGGAGGCGCGCTGCACGGCATCGACTACACGAGCCCGGTCGCCAGCGCACAGATCAAGAGTTGCGTGCTTCTCGCCGGGCTCTTTGCGAGCGGAAGGACGTGCGTCACAGAGCCCGAGACAAGTCGCGACCACACGGAACGCATGCTTCGCTCTCTCAAAGTTCCAATCAACGTAGATGGAAACACGGCGTGCGTCGAAGGCGGGCAGAAGTGGGACGGCTTCACCTTCGAGGCTCCCGCCGATATCAGCAGCGCGGCGTTCCTGTTGTGCGCCGCAGCGATAGTCCCCGGCTCGCACGTCGTGCTACGAGGCGTCGGCGCCAATCCGACGCGCACCGGCGTGATCGACGCTCTCCGCGCGGCAGGAGCAATCCTAGAAGAGTCCCCCAAGGACGAACAGATGGGCGAGCCAGTCTCAGACTATGCAGTGACGCACACACCTGGGCTCAGGGCGTTCGAGATCGGCGGTGCCCTGGTGCCGAGGCTGATCGACGAGATCCCCGTCCTTGCCGTCCTCGCCACACAGTGCGACGGCACGACCAAAATCCGCGACGCCAAGGAACTCAGGGTGAAGGAGTCCGACAGGATCGACGCGGTCGCCGGCGGGCTCAGGGCGATGGGAGCCGAGGTCGAGACCACCGAGGACGGGATGGACGTCCACGGCCCCGTCCAATTGAAGGGCGCGACCATCGACGCCGAAGGCGACCACCGGATAGGCATGGCGTTCGCCGTCGCAGGACTGGCGGCGCAGGGCGAAACGACGATCCTCAACGCCGACTCGATCCAGACGAGTTATCCACAGTTCGTCTCCGACGTGCGCTCCCTCCAAGCCTGAACCTCCCGGCCCTGGCCGCCGTCTATACTGTTAAGTCACGCGATATGTTGCGCGCGCGATCATTCGTACTGATAGGGGCTTTAATAGCGCCGCTCATCGTCGGTGCACAGGGCACCGACGCCACCACGATTCCGATCGACCTCAGCACCCAGAGGCCCGTCATCGACGCCTATATCAACGGCGACGGGCCGTTCAAGTTCGTGGTCGACACCGGCGCTTCGCAGACCATGGTGAGCGCCGATCTCGCCGAGCGGCTCCGGCTGCCGGTTGAGGGCACCGTGATGGTGACGGCCCCCAACAGCAGCGGCGCGTTCCGCGCGCAAGTCCATCGCATCAAGGAACTGCGCGTCGGCGATCTGAAGTTCTTCGACGTCAAGGCGACCTCCCTCATGGACCGCGGTTTCCTCGCGTCTTTGCAGGCCGACGGCATCATCAGCGCGAGCGACTTCGAGGACTATCTAGTCACGCTCGACTACCGGCACAAGCAGATCCGGATTGAACCCGGCCACCTGCCCGACGCAGACGGCCAGCAGGTCTTCGACTACGAACTCCAGCACCTCATCCCCGGCGTCACGTTCGAGGTCGGCGGCAAGCCCGTGTTCTTCCATCTCGACACCGGTTCGCCGTTCTACGTCGCGCTGCCCGGGACGATGCTCACGTCGGCCGACTACGAGCAGATCCCCCACAAGGTCGGCACCGCGGGCACAGTCACCGGCGGCTTCTCCGTCTACCAAGGCCAACTCGCCGAAGACGTCACGTTCGGCAAGTACGTGTTGGAAAAACCGAACGTCCAAATCCTGGACCAGATGCCGTACGGAAACCTCGGCTACCTGTTCTTCCGCGACTATCTCGTGACGTTCGACTACACCGAGATGCGCGTGAAACTGGAATTCTGGCGCGACGCCGAAACCAAGCCTAAAGGTGAGAAAGCATCCATTCACGGTTCCGGTCGACCATAGTCGGGTGCCAGTCGTGCCCGCCGTCGATCTCGTCCACGCGCTTCTCGCCAGGTAGCGCGTTCTCGATCGACCGCACCTCGAACTCCCGTACAGCCGGATCCTTGCTGCCGTACGTCAACAGCGTCGGCACTTTGCACAGCGCGGCGATGTTGACGGTGTCGAAGAAAGACATCGTGCGCATCGCGTTCTTGCGGTGCGTCTCCGACTGGTCCATGTAGTCGACGACCTCCTTGAGCGGATACCGGTGGATCGGACGCGAAAACACGATCTCGCGCGCGGCGCCGAAAGGCATGTCCGCGCACACGCACTTCGTCAAGTCGCAAAACGCGCCGAGCCAGATCGCAAAGCCGCCGCCCTGGCTCATCCCCGCCGCCGCAAGCCTCCCCGCGTCGCATTCCGAGAGTTCGGCCAAAATCCGAAGCGAAAGCAGAGAATCCTGGAACAGCCGACGAAAAACCCACGTCTCCGGCGACTCGATCCCATCCGTGAAATACCCGCGCTCGGGCGTGTAGTCCTCGCGGTGGAACGCGCTCTCGCCGTGGAAGTTGATGCACAGACTGCAGAACCCCGCGCGCGTGCCGTACTCGTTCGGCAGCATCGACCACCGACCATACGGCGCGAGCCAAACAAACCCCGGGGAGGGTGCCGCTCCTGCGGCACCGTGGCGTTCTGGGGAGGGTGCCGCTCCTGCGGCACCGTACGCAAACCAACCATGCAAAGTCCGGCCGTCCACACCGCGCAGTTCCAGGGTGTCGATCGCAAACCCCTCGCGCACAACTTCGCTCTGCTTCTTGCGTGAATATGAAAGAGGAGCCGACGAAGCCTCGCTGACGGTCGCCTCCCAAAAAGCGCTGAACCCCTCCGGAGGGTTCGGCGACTGCAGAGTCATGAGCCGACGGAGCGCTGCTCGGCCTCGACGTGCAGGCCGGTGGTCATCAGCCAGGCCGTCGCGCGCTGGATCTCCTCGACCGGCCCTTCCAGCCTGACCTTCGCCCAGCCGAAGTCCTCGTCGATGTTCGCCTTGACGATCGAGACTTTGATGTCGAACTCCTTCGCCAGCCGCCAGATCCAGGCTTCGCCGACCTGGTCGCCTTTCGCCGTCAGGTTGATGTCTACCGCTGCCATGTGCGTGGAAAAGTCTACCGGACCGCCCACCCGGAGGTAGCCAACCTACCCGGCTATAATCTAGGTACAGACCAACGAGGTTCTCAGCACAATGGCAGACCGAGTCGATATCTTTGACACAACACTGCGGGACGGGGAGCAGAGCCCGGGCGTGCGGCTCAATATGAACCAGAAGTTGGAGATCGGCCGCATGCTGCAAGACCTGGGCGTGAACATCATCGAGGCCGGGTTCCCCATCTCCTCGCCGGGCGACTTCGAGAGCGTCAACACCCTTTCCAAAGAACTGCGCGAGGTGACGATCTGCGGCCTGACCCGCGCGGTCAGCAAGGACATCGAGTACGCCGCCGAGGCGCTGAAGCCCGCGGCACGACCGCGCATCCACACCGGTCTGGGAGTCAGCAAGAGCCACCTA
>DATLWQ010000029.1:0-3786 GCA_035576225.1 Fimbriimonadaceae bacterium
AACTGAGGAAGAAAGTGACTTGGCGCCCTGCCTTCCAGCGCTCGATGAGGATGCCGTCTGCGCCCCAGGACATTGCGGTGATGTATTTCGCTAAGATCCGCGCATACACGCGCCGCCAGCGAATCCAGGATGATGACAGGATCTCAGAGCAGACGATCTGCTTCTTGGTGAAGTCGATCTCGACCCCTTTGATCCAGCGCGACCGCCTTTGCCAGATCACGAAGGCGAAGATCGCTGGACCGCCAATGGATGCTCCAATTGTATACGACAAGTCCCCTCCTAACAGATAGATGTATGCCGCGTACGCGATGAAGAAACCAACGACAGCCAGAATCTCGTACCACACCGACCGGCGCGTCGAGAGATAGAGCCTCCGCTCTTGGTCGTCGGCGAACACCCAAGTGATCGTGTCGCTGAACTTGTTGACCTGGATGCCTGGTGCCAGTTTCGGATGGACTTCCACTCAGTGCCCCCTCGCTTCGAGTTGCGGGCGTACGTATGCGCCGGGGATCGGGCGCACGCCCTCGATCGTGATACCATGCTTCTCAAACCATAACTCGACTAGCCCCATGGTTTCTTCTGAGTTGAGAATCTGGTAACTCAGGGCGTACGTGTGAGTCCCGATCCACCCTCTCTGCGTGACCAAGAGCGAGTCGGAAGCCCAGATAGCGGACTGCACTCTTCTTGGGATGAGACAGAAGATGTTTCTCCACTTCATGAGGAAGCCCGCGTCTCCGCACTCGTCCAAATAGATTCTCTTTGGCTGCAGTTCGATCGATATGCCCTTGATACGTTTGGAGGTGTAAAGCAAGACGTAGACCGATACAGCGAGCGCGTACGCTATCAAAACGAACGCCCAGAGTCCGGAGAGGGTCGATAAGCTCTGCCAGTCCTTGATGATCACGACCAGAATCGGTCCGATGAAGCCCCCTGATCGACTTACGATATGTCTGTAAAGCGGCGGGCGCGTCGAGAGGTAGATCCGCCGCTCCTGGTCGTCGGCGAACATCCAGGTGATCTTGTCTTGGTAACGGTCGACCTTGACGCTCCCGCTCACGGTTCCATTATGCAGGCGTCCTACTCTTCCTGCGTGTGCAGTTCGCGTGCTTTGTCTTGACTAGCCAGCCACCGCCCGATCCAAGGCAAGAGCCCGATTTCGCACTAGTCGGCAACCCGCCACCCCGCCGCACGTATAATCCAGCGGACAGGACTGACATGAACAAGATTTGCGTGGCACTCGTCCTCTGCTCGGCATTGCTGGCCGGGTGCGCCAAGCCCGAGGCGAAGTTCGTCGGCAAGTGGGACGGCAAGGCGACCTTCCCCCAGAAGGTGATCGATCTGCTCAAGGCGATGGTGCCGGCCGACCAGCAGGACAAGATCGAGGAGGACCTCACGTCCGGCTCGATCAGCCTCGAACTCAAGAAGGACATGACCTACGCCCTCGTCACGTCGAGCAAAGACAGGACGGACACCACCAACGGCACGTGGACCCTGGACAAGGACGGCAAGAACATCACGCTCTCGGCTCCCAAGGTCACAGACGCGGACCGCAAAGAGGGCAAGGCCATGGGCGCGACCGACGACATGATCGACGCGGGCAACAAGCCGCTCGTCTGCTCGATCGGTGAGGGCGGCAAAACCATGACCTATTCAGAGACGCAGGCCGGCTTCACCGTGTCCGTCACGTTCACCAAGAAGTAACAACCCCCGGCAAGAGCAGGAAGCGAGTCCTGCGCCGACCGCTGGGGGCTATTTTGTGCCGTGGATGTGTAGCAAGGCCAAGGTTCTTTGCTTGTTGCGAGTGGCAACACTCGATGGAATTCGCTATCCGCCTTCACCGGGCAAGAGCGATTTCGGGAACGCGTTCTGGATCGGGAAGCGGTCGACGAACGCCCGAGTCTCTGCTTCGAACAAGACTCTCGCCTTCGGGTACTCACTTGTTTCGACAGACACGAACAATGCGTAGTTGTCCGGTACAGTGAACCGCGACGCCGGGATTTGAATGGGTTCGTGTAGTTGCATGCCGTCGTCGTATTGACTTTGTGCCATCCAGTTGACTTTGAGCCCGGAGTGATCGTTGGCAAGGAACCACGTGTTATGGATAGCGACGCAAGGCAAGGGATTGATAGAATAGTCGCAGGTGAATCCTGACTTCCAGCGCATCGCATAATCTTCAGGCGAAAATGGCGAGTAGGAGATGGAAAGTGCATCGTCCTTGAAACCGGAGATGGCAGTCTTCGCCTTCAGCCTGGCTTTTGCCTCCTCCAGGCTTGTCATGTCGCCATAGGCTTCGGGCCAGAAGGGAGTCGTCGCGCACGCTGCGCGCTTGCCCTGCTCTTTCACGGCCTTCGAAAAGACGAGCGCCTCTTTTTTGCGATGATCGAGGAAGATGTACTCGTCGTTGCGCTTGATCACTGAGATGGCGTCATCGGTGTCGCATCGCATCCGATCCTTACCGACGTACACGTTGATCAGGCGAAGTTTGCCTGCCTCCGCCTCTCTTCGATTTTCTTCGGGATTTTTCCAGTCGACAAAGCCATCGTGAAACGGCCCGGTCAGCGGGATCTGATATTGGTCGACCCTGACCGTCCCACCCGCCATTGCAGCAACGAGCACAAGCGAACTCAACATGCCCTTGCCAACAGTATAGGGCAAAAACGGACCCACAGAACGAACAATGACAGTACAAGACTGCATCGACGGCCTGCACGTCACCTATCCACAGGTGGCGGACGCGCTGGCCCTGACCTATTTCCAACAGATCCACCGGGAGATCGTCGCGCTCGCGCAGATCGAGACGGACTCCGAGGACGTGCCGCTCGTCGCGGGGCAGCGCGAGTACGCGCTCAACGCGACCGACAAAGTGGTGAGCGTCCGGGCGGCCTACACCATGAAGAGCGCGACCGACGTCGCGCGCCTCGCGCCGACCTCGACCGACTGGCTCGACGAAAACCGCCCGACGTGGCGTGAAGACCAGCAGACGGGCGACCCCGTGCGGTTCTACATCGAGGGCGTCGACGCCGGTGGCGGCGAAGTGCACCTCGGGCTTGATCCGATCCCCGCGCAGAGCGCGGTCGCCGGATACCCGAAGGTCGTGATCTTCGGCACGACCTATCAGGCGCTCGTCGCGGCCGACCCGATCCCGGGAATCGTGCCGAGCATTCGCGTCTACGTCGAGGGGATGAAGCGGCTCTACGCCAGCGACCGCGACCCTTCGCGCGTCGACCAGTGGGACGCGCTCTACCGAACCGAACTCCAGCGCACGCTCGCCTCGATCAACGGCTCGACCGAAGACCTCGATGCACCGCGCATCGTTCCTGCGTGGATGAGGAACCGACGTGTCGAGTAGCGCCAAACAACTGATTCAGAGGGTCGACCTGTTCTCCGTCGCGACGACGCCGTACAAGGGGTTGAAGTCCGACAGCCACCCGCTTGCGCTCAAGCCGGGGGAGGCATTCGACGCCAAAAACCTGCGTGCAGAGCCTGGCAAGGCGATTCGCGTGCGCGACGGCATCGCGCTAGAACTCGACACCGCCGGTCTCCCTGCGGGCGCCGTTTTCTGGGGTGCGAGCGAGATGGTGAAGGTGCAGGACGGCTTCTGGCTGATCTATGCCGCGATCGAAGACCCTGCGACTCTCAAAATCGACGTCTACAACAGACAGTACACGACCGCCTCTGGTTGGGGCTCGCAGTGGTACCGCCTCACCGAAAGTAGCGGCGCGTTCGGAGACACACGTTTGACGAAGCCGACACAGGGTCTCGTCACTTTCACGCCGGTCGATTCCG
>DATLWQ010000030.1:0-2661 GCA_035576225.1 Fimbriimonadaceae bacterium
CCAAGTCCATAGTTGCGGATCGTGATGCGGAGATCCTTCGGTCCGAACGTGAATTCTTTGACTCCTGAGAACGGCGTTACAAAATTCGAATCCCGACCGTCTTCGGGCCATTTTTCGACCGTCTTCGTTTGTCGCAGCGCCTCTTTCAGTGTCGCCGTCTCTTCCTCGAACAGTCTTGTCGCGGGTCCGTTTGGAAACTGGCGCTGACTTCCTGTCGGGTTCTGCGTGAAGACGATCGGGTCGGACAGGTAGGTCTGGGCGATCGCTTCCGCGCCGATCTCCGCGGCGAGGCGAAGTGCGTACCTGTTAATGGGTGACGACTTCTCGATCTCATCGAACTTGTTCAGTCTGACCTCGTCGTAGCTTCCCGGATAGGGCGCGAGCGGCAAGAGTTGTTCGAGCATGCCCTTCGCCTTGTCGAGCGTGAAGTCGTCTGTGACCTTGTTCTTATCGAGCCACTCCTGGATTGCTTGGACCTCTTGCTTGTGCACGGCGTCCTTTTCGGCGAGTTCCTGGTTGTGCGTGCGGGTGAGGTAGGTGACGTCGTTCTTTTCTTCCCACGTGGCGTTGAGCGCGGACGCGATCTTGTCGAGGGCTTCTTCTTTGGTGATGTCGTGGAAAGAGACGAGGAAGTAGTCCTTGGTCACGCTGCCGCTGGGGCGCATGGTGACGCCGAGTCTCTTGCCGAGGGCTTCGAGGACGACTGCGCTGTTGGCGCAGGGGTGGGTGAAGGTGATTGTCTGCTGCTGTAGCAGAGCCGCCCCTAGGACCAGTGTGCAAAACATGCTTCTCCTGCCAGGCAGTATATCAAAACCAGACCTGGCGTCAAATCAGTCAAGCCGCCGTCACCTGTGAGCCGGGACCCTGAGCCAGTGGGGGAGACAATCGGGCTGATGATCGCCTCGCTCACGCTCGCCTTGCTTGTCCCGCAGCCGTTCGCCGGTTGGCCCGACTCTCGGTCGGTGAAGCCACTACCGACGGAGAAGCACCTGCGCAACGTGCGCCAACTGACCTTCGGCGGCCAGAACGCCGAGGCGTATTGGAGCGTGGACGGCAAGAGGATCGTGTGGCAGTCCACACAGCCGACCTATGTGGACGAGCAGATCTACTCGATGAACGCGGACGGCAGCGACAAGAAACTGGTGAGCACGGGGCTCGGCCGCTGCACGTGCGGCTACTTTTCGCCGGACGGGAAATACATCTACTTCTCTTCGACGCACCGGACCTGGCCGGGCAAGCAGCCGCCGGTCGACATGAGCAAGGGGTACGTGTGGATGGTGAACTCGCACTACGACATGTACCGCCGCAACGTCGCGACCGGCGCGCTGGAGAGCGTGGTCTCGCTGCCGGGCTACGTCGCCGAGACGACGATCTCGCCCGACGGAAAGTATATGGTGTTCACGTGCGACTACCAGGGCGACCTTGAGATCTATCGGAGCGACCTGAACGGCTTCGGTCTCAAGCGATTGACGAACACGCTCGGCTATGACGGCGGGCCGTTCGTGAGTTGGGACGGGAAGAAGGTCGTGTACCGGCGCGGACCGGTGGACATGACCGCGGAGCAGAAGGCGGACTACGAGGGCTTGCTCAAGGCGAACCTGGTGCGACCGACGAACATGGAGATCTGGGTGATGGACGCGGACGGTTCGCACAAGAGGCAGGTGACCCACCTGGGCGCGGCGAACTTTGCGCCGTTCATGGCCCCGGGCGGAAAGCGGATCATCTTCGCCTCGAACTACAAGGATCCGACCGGGCCGAACTTCGACATCTATATGGTCAACCTGGACGGGAGCGGGCTGGAGCAGATCACGTTCTCGCCGGAGTTCGACGCTTTTCCGATGTTCTCGCGCGACGGGAAGAAGGTGATCTGGGCGAGCAACCGGAACGGGTCGGTTCCGCACGAGACGAACATTTTCGTCGCGGACTGGGTGGATTAGGGTTTAGGGTCTAGGGTCGAAGTGGCGAGGGTTCGGGGATATTGCGGTCAGATGCCCACTCCCCAAGTGTGGGGAGGGGAGACGGACAACCTTCACGGTGATGGCGGGAGTTTCTTGACGTGCTTTTTGCCCTCTTCGTAACCCTGCTTGACCCAGTCGGGCATCTTACTCATCGGCTCGAACGAGTCGCCTTCGTACATGGTCGGCATGATGAAAGCGGCGATCGGGACTTCCCTTCCTGAGTCAAGCACGGAGATATAGACGACTGCGGGCTCGGTCGCGAGGAATCCGAACTTCAGTGCGCCCATGTCCGGGTCATTTGAAACGTAGTACTCGGTCTGTGCGACCGTCTCCGGGCTCCACCGGTTAGGCTGGGCGTAGGGAGCGTCGGCATTGATCATTCCGTAGAGGAGCCTCTTCGTCTCGACCCGGATGACGAAACGGGCGTCCTCTGGAAGTCGCAACGCCCGACGTGCGTCTCCAGCGAACGCTTTCGTCTCTTCTGTGTCAACGTAACTTGTATCAACGGAACTGACCTCCGGATAGCGCACTTTTTGCGCCACAAGAGAGCGGAGGGCAATGGCGGCCCTCGATGGCAGTTGTCGCATTGTGAAGATTGCCCCACCTTCGTTAGCCTGTTGGTGTTGGCTCTTGGTCAATGCGCCCAAGACTGCGAGGACATCGTATTGACTGTACGAGTCGTCGAAATATACGCGCGAGAGGT
>DATLWQ010000031.1:0-7899 GCA_035576225.1 Fimbriimonadaceae bacterium
TCATGAAGAGAACGACGAGGTCGACATCGCCGAACAGTTTGGGCACTGTCGGGACACTAATGAGCGTGCCCGTCTGGCCGAACCGCGCCCGGAAGAGGTTGTCTGTAAGGCCGAGCGCAAAGAGGTTGACCGCCGTACCGACTACGATCTGGTCGGCGGATAGCCAGAGCGTGAAGAACGTCTGGGCTAACCCGAGCACGAGCGCAGCGGTGACGCCCGCCCCCATTCCAATCCAGGGCGAACCGGTAAGGTGCGAGGCGAGCATTGCGAAGAACGCCGCGACGAGCATCATTCCCTCCAGGCCGATGTTGATGACGCCCGAGCGCTGGCCGACCGCCTCGCCAATTGCAGCGAGCCCGACCGGCGCGGCGAAGTGCAGCACGCTGAGCAGAGAAAAAACGAACTCCATTTACGCGCCCTCCTGCCTCGGCCTGCGGGCACTGAGCCAACTTGCAAGACCGACGAACGCGAGCACCGCGACGGCCTGGATCACGTAGACCACGGTGCCGCCGACTGTGTTGAACATTGCCAGGTTCTCGCTTCCCGCGAAGAGCCCACCGAAGAACAGGCCGCTCAGCGCGACGCCATACGGGTTGAGACCGCCGAGGAGAGCGACCGGAATCGAAAGGAACCCCCAGTTCTGGTTGAAGTGCGAACCGACCCTGCCGATGAATCCGGCGTAATCGACGCCCGCCGCAAGGCCGCATAGCGCACCAGAAAGCAACATCGCGCGCAACTGAACTGTTCCGACGTTGACCCCGGAGACGCGCGCCGCCTCCTCGTTCGCACCGACCAGCCGCAGTCGAAAGCCGCCCTTTGTGCGAAAGAGATAGATCCCAACGAGGACCGCCACAAAATACGCGATGAAAACTCCGACGTTAAGGTCGGACTGTGAGTCGAACCGCGCAAACATCGCCGCTTGAGGAAGCGGGTCGGTCATCGGGTTCTGCCTCGCGCTCTCCTGGAGCGGGCCATTGACGGCAAAACTGAGGATCTGAAGAGCGATAAAGTTCAGCAGGATCGTGCTGATGACGACCTGCACCCCTCGCTTGACTTGCAGCCACCCTGCGACCCAAGCGTAGGCCGCACCTCCCACAGTCGCCCCAATGATGGCGAGCAGGTTGAGGAGCGCGGGCGGTGCACCCCCAAACACTTGGGCCGCCCAAGCACCACAGACGCCGCCGACCACGTACTGCCCTTCCCCGCCGATGTTGTACATCTTCGCACGCCAAGCGACAACGATTCCAAGCGCGCAGAGAATGAGCGGGCTCGACCGGACGAGCGACCGCGCGCGGCCGAACCTGTCTCCCGCCGCCCCGACCCACAGGTCGTGCAGAGACTGTCCGACTGGAAGACCGAACACCCACAGCACGAGCACGACGACGACAAAGAGCCCTCCCGCGATCAACGCGACCTGCAGCGCTCTCTTCACTGTACGCCTCCTGCCAGCGCCGTCGCTCCGCCTTCGGCGAGTGCGCCGCGGCTCATGAACAGCGTGCGTGTCGAGAGCGCGGCGAGTTCGTCGAGGTCCGCCGAGAAGAGAAGCACCGCCGCGCCGTCCTTTGCAGCCCGCAGTATCTGACTTTGGACATAGGCCGTCGCCTTGAAGTCGAGACCCCGCGTCGGGTTGCATGCGACGATGAGCGATGGCGAGCCGTCCAAAACGCGACCAACGACGATCTTCTGCTGGTTGCCGCCGCTGAGCGTTCCGACCTCGTCGTCCACGTCGCCGATCTTGACGTCGTAGCCCTCCACGACCTCTTTGGTGTAATCAGCAACTGCGGACGGACGCAAGAACGGGCCGAGCCAGAGAACACCACGCCGTTGACCCTCGATGAGCAGGTTGTCTCGCACGGACATCGAAAGAGCGAGGCCGTCCCCCTGACGATCCTGCGGGATGTAGCCGACCTTGCACTTTGCGTCGGAAAACTGCACGCTGCCTTGGCTCGGCTTGCGCAACCCGACGACGGCCTCGGCGAGGTCGTTCTGGCCGTTGCCGTCAACGCCACCGATTCCGAGCACTTCTCCTGGTCGCAGGTCGAAAGAGACGCCCTTGACCGCGTCCTCTCCACGTTCGCCCTTCACCCAGAGGTCTCTCACCTGGGCGACGGGTTCCTTTTCGGATGCGGCGAGCGGCGAGCGCGGAGCAGGCATTTCGCCGACCATCCATGAGGCGAGCGTATCTTCATCGACTTCACTGCGTTCGGCCGTCGCTACGAGACTGCCATGGCGCAGGACGGTGACGCGGTCCGCGATGGCTAGAACCTCGCTGAGTTTGTGCGCTATCAAGACCACGCACTTTCCGTCGTCGCGCAACTGTCGCAAGACGCGAAAGAGGTCGTCGACTTCTGCTGGCGACAGCACAGCAGTCGGCTCGTCCAGGATCAGGACTTGCGCGTCGCCCATCAGAGCGCGGACGATCTCGATGCGCTGTTGAACCCCGACCGGCAAGTCGCCCGTGCGGCTCTGCATCGGCAGCGACCACCCGAGCCGGTCTGCGATCGCCTTCGACTCCCTCTCGATCTTCTGTGATTCGAGAACTACGCCCGACGACTCGGCCGCCCCTAGCGCGAGGTTCTCTGCGACGGAGAACGCTGGCACGAGCATGAAGTGCTGGTGCACCATCTTGATGCCGAGAGCCTTGATCTCGTGTGGACGCCCGAGGGGCAACCTCTTGCCTTGGAAGAGAACGAGCCCTGAGTCGGGCAGCACAAAGCCGGCGATTGCGCTGACGAGCGTGCTCTTTCCTGCCCCGTTCTCCCCAAGAACCGCATGAACCTCGCCCCCGAAGAAAGAGGCGTCGGCGCTAGAGACGGCACGGACGGGGCCGAAACTCTTCGAGACGCCCTCGACGCGCAGCACAGGATCGGCCATGTCGCTGGTTAGAACTCGTCCTTGGGGACTTTGAGCGCGCCGCTGGCGATGTCCTGCTGTAACTTGACGAGCGACGCGAGCAGCGACATTGGGATCTTTGTGATCATCTTCGGATTGATCTCAAAACCGATCGCTCCGTCGGCCATTCCACGCAGGTCGACACGCCCGGTATACGTGCCCGCCTTCACTTCCTTCGCGAGTTCGACGTAGGCCGGCTTGGCAATGATGTACGCGCTGGCGATCACGATCCCGCTCGGGTTGTCGTTTTGATTGAGGTTCGCGCCGAACGCGTAGGCGCCCTTCTCCTTGCACGCGTCAAAGACGCCCTGAGCCTTGTCGTTGGCCTGGTGGATGACAAAGTCCGCGCCCTGGGCGATCGCGGCAAGCGTCGCCTGCTTCATTGCAGCAACGTCGGCGTTGTCGTCCATGTCGGGCTCGATGACGTTCACATTCGGGTCGGCTGCCTTGGCCCCTGCCTCGAATCCTCGGAACGTCGACTTGATCGATGGAATCTTGTTGTAGCCGATGGCCGCGATTGTGTGGGTCTTGGACATGCTCGCCGCCATGTATCCAGCGAGGTAGAAACCTTGTTCGAGATAGAAGCGAAAGGCGCCGACGTTCTTCGCTGTCTGGCTGCCCGACGAACTGACGAACACAGTATTGGGAAAGTCCTTGGCGACCTCCATGGCTGGCGCGTTGTACTCGAATCCGTGGCCGATGACGAGTTCGAAGTCCTTTTGCGCGTAACTCCGCATCGAGTCCTTGATCTGCGCGTCGGTCGCTTCCTTGTTCTCCACCGTGGCGCCAAGTTCGTCGTGGATCGCCGTGAGGCCCTCGTAAGCCATCGCGTTCCAACCCGCGTCCGAGATCGAGCCTGGTGTCAAGAGCGCGACCTCGAACTTGCCGTCGTCCTGGACCTGGGAGTTGTTGGCGGTCTTTGCGCCCCCCGTACATCCGAACACGAGGAGCGAAGCGACGGCAATCGCGAGCAAGGGTTTCATGCGCCCATTTTACGCCCTCGCCAACAAGCCCTAGTCCGTCATCTGGTTGATGAGATACCAGTAGAACCCGGCGATCCCGGCGGTGAAGAAGCCTTCCAAAGCATACAGATAGAAGCCAAGCATGACCCCGGACATGAACTGCCAACCGCCGGAAAGGAAGTTGAGGATCATCAGGATCTTGCCCACGAACTGGAGCCACTCAACCTGGAACAGCATGCCGAGCGCAACTCCAGCGTTGGCCGCGCCAAGGAACATGAAGAATCCGCCGAAGAACGATGAACCCGTATATGCGAGTACGAAAGTCGTCGTGCCCTGAATAAGCCAGAGCACGGAGAGGATGTAGTAGCAGACCTCCTGCCAAGAGTAGCCGCGTAGTCGCTCGTGCCCCGCGAACCGGCTCGCTCGCTGCGAGGGGTCGCCGATCTGGTGGTTGCAGTTGGGGCAGACAGTCGCCCACTTCATCACGCGGATCGCGCCACAAGGACAAGGCACCTCGTCCGGGTTTACGGTCGGCCTTTGCGCCTGCAGGGCGGGCCGCGGGTTCTGGACAGACTGGAGCTGTTTGGCGTGCGCCAACTTTGGATCGTTGTCCATCCTGTCGGCGAGCGCAACGATCTCCGCATTGTGGCTCGACTCCGCCTTGGCCGTGTTGATGATCTGGAACGCCTTTTTGTGGTTCCCTATCACGATCAACTGCTGAACGTAAGGCAGCACCGTGCGTGGGTTCGTTCTGTCAAGCCTGTAGGCGCGCTCCAGCGCGGCCTCCCCGTCGTAAGTCTTGTCCTCGCTCAGGAGCAACTTCGCTTGCATGATCAGGGCGTTGATGAGCGCGTTCCTCGCCGCCATCATGTTCGGCTTGATGCTCAGCGCTTCGTCGAGCGCAGAGACGGCGCGAGCGTAGTCCGCCGTTCCGGCATATGCGGTGCCGATGCCCAGGAACCCTTCTGCGTTCTGCGGGTCGAGCCCGATCGCAGACTTGAACGCGGTGACCGCCTCGAGGTGCTCACCCGCCGCAGTCAATGAAAAGCCGAGCAGGCGCCACATTTCAGCCGACGTCGGCGTCAGGTCTGTGGCCCTCCGAAAGTGCTTCGCCGCGCCGACGTAGTCCTGCGCCTGGTAAAGGCGTTGGCCGTTCTCCTTCAGTTCCCCAAAAGATAGAGTCTCCATTTCACAAGTCCTCTGACTGTATCTAATGCATAGTGTCTCCTAAACAACTGCGTTCTCGCAAGGTTTTCGCTCGACTATCGAAGTCACTACATGGGTTAGAATTGCATCGATGCAGGCGCAGCGGTGGTGGACAGGGCTCACTAAGTACCAGTGGATCGTGCTCCTCGTGGCTTGGATGGGCTGGGTCTTCGACATCGCAGACACCGCGCTCTTCAACTTCGCCAAAGGGCCGATGCTTGCCGAACTCCTCCCGCGCGCGCAGACCGGCTATGTCCAGGCCGTTGACGGGCGGCTGCTTACCGTGTTCTTGATCGGATGGGCCCTGGGCGGGCTGGTGTTCGGGATTCTCGCGGACAAGTGGGGCCGAACTCGCACGATGGTGTTCACCATCTTGCTCTACGCGGTCTTCACGGGTCTGACCGCCCTTTGCCACAGTTGGCAACAAGTGGCAGTCGTGCGCTTTGTGACCGCGCTCGGGATCGGTGGAGAGTGGGCCGCTGGAGCAGCGCTCATCGCCGAGGTATTCCCAGACAAGGCGCGCGCGCCTGCGGCGGGGTTCTTGCAGAGCGCGGCGGCTTTCGGGCCGGTCTTCGCCGCGCTGGCGAACTACGGAATCGCGCCGGAGCACTGGCGGTGGCTGTTCCTGGTCGGGATCGTTCCGGCGTTCGTCTGTGTCGCCATCAGGATGTGGATCAAGGAGCCTGAACACCGCACGACGGCAGAAAAAACGACGCGCGGCGATATGCGCGAACTATTCAGCGATCCCTTGTTGCGGCGAAACGCGATCGTGGCCCTCGTGCTCGGCGTGGTCGTGATCGCTGGCGCTGCTAACGTCTCCTATTGGCTGCCCAACCTCGTTGAGCAGTCGAGCAAGGGGCTCTCTGCTGCGATCATCCAAGACCGCAAGTCGGAGGTGACGATCGTCATGCACATCGGCACTCTGATTGGTGTTCTGTTGATGCCTTGGGTCTGCGAGAAGATCGGTCGACGCCCTGCCCTCGCGACGTTCATGGTCTTGTCTCCCGTGTCGGTCTGGCTTGCGACGATGGCGAGCGGGTCTTATGAAGGGCTGCGCCTTGCCGCGCCTCTTATGTCGCTGTTCTCGATCGGTATCTCGGCAGGGCTCGTGCTTTACTTCCCCGAACTGTTCCCCTCTCGGTTACGCGCGACTGGATCCGGGATCGCGTACAACGTCTCACGTGTGATCGCCGCTCTTTTCCCGATCATGACCGCTGCGATGATGGGCGTCGAGCACAGCGTTGCTAAGGGTGTCGCGGCAACAGCGATCGTCCTTGGCCTAGGGGTCGTCGTGCTGTTCTTCGCGATAGAGACACGCGGAAAGCCGCTTGCCGCCTAGCCTTCGCGGACCGGCTCGAGAAGCATCTCTTTCGTATAGACGAAGTCGTCACGGTCGTAGTTGGCCAGTTCGAAGTCCTTGCGCAGCACAATCGCTCCGGTCGGACAGGCGTCCTGGCAATAGCCGCAGAAGATGCACCTGAGCATGTTGATCTCGTATCTCGCGGCGTAGCGCTCGCCGGGCGAGCGGCGGTCCTGGTCGGTGTTCTCGGCGGCCTCGACGTAGATGCAACGTGCCGGGCAGGCACCCGCGCACAGCGAACAGCCGATGCACTTTTCCAGTCCAGAGTCGTAGCGCGTCAGGACGTGGCGCCAGCGCGACCGCACGAACTGCTCTCGCCGCTCTTCTGGGTACTGGATTGTGACCTTCTTCTTGAAAGCGCGCTTGCCGGTCACCATGAAGCCCTTCAGCAGCGGCTTCGCGACGTCGCGCCAGGGATTGAAGGTCGCGCTCACTTGCCCGCCTTCGCGCTGATGCGCTTGTCGATGATGTCGTCGTGCTGGAGGTCGCGCCCTAGACCTTCCGCAAGTTGCAGTTCTCTAAACGAGCCCTTGGGGCGCTTGATCTTCTGCTGCAGTTTCATGATGCCGTAGATCAGCGCGTCGGGCGAAGGTGGACAGCCCGGGACGTAGACGTCGACCGGCACCACCTGGTCCGCGCCCTGCACGATCGCGTAGTTGTTGTAGACGCCGCCAGAAGACGCGCACGCGCCCATACTGATCACCCACTTGGGCTCGGGCATCTGGTCATAGATCTGCCGCAGAACAGGCGCCATCTTCTTGCTGACGCGCCCTGCGATGATCATGACGTCGGCCTGCCTCGGCGTCGCGCGGAACGCCTCCGAGCCGAAGCGCGCGAGGTCGAAGCGGCTCGCCACCGTGCACATCATCTCGATGGCACAGCACGCAAGGCCGAAGGTAAGCGGCCAAAGCGCATTGGCGCGCGCCTGACTGACGAGCGTGTCGAGAGGCGCGAGAACCACTCCGCCGCCCTTCTGTACGTCCCCGATGACCGGGGTCGCACTGTCGTGCATGACGATGGTCTCGACTCGCTTGGGCATGTGCCCCGAGTATACACGCGGTAGAAGAGGCTAATGGAACAACTCTGGGGCGTCCGGGTCTAAGGTCAAGAGGCCGAAAATGCACGCGCTCCTGACGCTCACACTGGCGCTGAATGCCCCCTCGCCGACCTCCACGGACGTGCAAAGACGCGCCACCGGCGACACGCAGACTGTTCAGATCAAGGCGAGGTCGTTCTACACGGCGCGCATCGCCAAGACGCCGGACATCAACCAGCACATGACGTTCGAGCAGTTCCTGAAGCAGATTCCTACATCGCTGCAGAAGAAGTACACGCCGCCGCCGGAGATCGGGCTCAAGACCAAGGTGTTCTTTGAGAACTTCTGCGGACCGTGCGCCGTCGCCGACAATCTGATGTACCTGCGGAACTTCTTCCCTCAGATGACCGCCGAGGCGGACCCCGTTGCTGGCGGAACGTTCC
>DATLWQ010000032.1:0-8316 GCA_035576225.1 Fimbriimonadaceae bacterium
ATAGGTGCCTGAGTCTACAAAAAAAACCCCGCAAACGTGCGGGGTCTTTAACTTTGAACTACTGGCCGAGCCAGTTTCTCCAACGGAATCATTATAGCACTATGTACACGAATCTGTCATAAGTCTTATAGCGGGTTTTCCACACTTACAGCGGCAATGCGGGTTACGGCCTCGCTACAGAAGTGCCGTCCTGCTTTGGTTAGAGCGAACCTATCACTGCGCTCCTCCAGCCAACCACGACGTATAACGTTCTCGATACCGTTCTGGTCAAGGCGTAGGCCTTGTTTCCGAACGCCCTCGTTCAAGCGCAGGCCGAGCATCAGGCGTTCAAAAGCGAGCGTGTCCTGGTCGAGGTCCTCAGTCTCGCACCAGGTCTCCGCCCCGGCTTCCACCGCTTCGCAATAGGCGCGAGGGTGCTTGACGACGGTGTACCTTTTCCGAGTTCCCTCGGCAGTCTCGTAGCAGCCGACGGCGCCCGGGCCATAGGCGAGATACTCCTCACCACGCCAGTAGCAGAGGTTGTGCCCGCACTGCCGGTCGGGTTTGGCGAAGTTGCTGATCTCGTACTGTGCGTAGCCCGCTTGAGCGGCCATCTCGCACGCTAGGTCGTACATTTTGACCTGTGCCTCATCGTCAGGGAGGTCGAGCATGCCCCTCCTTTCGTAGCGGTAGTAGCGCGTGTTCGGTTCGATGGTGAGGCAGTAGAGGCTGAGGTGCTCGGGCTGGAGCGCGATGGCCGTCTCAAGGTTGGACCGCCAGCCGCGCTCTGACTGACCGGGCAGCGCAAACATCAGGTCTAGGTTGATGTTTGTGAAGCCTGCTGCGCGCGCAGTGCCCACTGCCCTCGCTACTTCGTCCGCACAATGGATCCTGCCGAGTTGCAGCAGTTCGCTGTTGTTGAAACTCTGGGCGCCAAGGCTGAGGCGGTTGAAGCCTGCCTCGCGCACCGCGTGGAACTTTTCGGCGTCGACTGTGCCGGGGTTCGCCTCAGACGTAATCTCCGACCTTTCGATCGGTGGGTGGGCTTCGGCGACCGCCTTCAGGATTGACGTGAGTTGTTTACCGCTGAGAAAGGTCGGGGTGCCCCCGCCGAAGAAGATCGTCTTTGCTGGCCTACCGCGCCAGGGAGATCGCGCGATCTCAGCGACCGTCGAGTCTACTGTTCGCTGAACGATCTCGCCCGACATCGCGAACGAGTTAAAGTCGCAATAGCCGCACTTGCTCGGGCAGAACGGGACGTGGACGTAGACGGCGACCGCAGAGGGACTCACGGCGGCCCGAGGTTACCGCCGGTGAACCAATCCAAGATCTGTGCGTCCTACCGGCCATCGGAACCCTTCCGATGGAGATCGGTATGAAGAACAACTTGAAATCGACGATTTTGGCGACTCTCGGGATCGCGTCGTTGGCGGTCGCGGTGCCCTTCGGCGTCGCGCACGCCCAGGACGCGGGCCAGCAGCCTCCGCAGACGGACCGACGCGGCCAGCAGACCCCTCCGCCGCTCGACCAGCGCCGTAACGATCGCCTTGGCGGCCAGCAGGGCTTGGCGGCGCCCGAGGCTCTGCGAAGAATGGGCCCTGGCAACGCGACGATGGTCGTCGACCAGCAGTTCCTCTACATCCTGATGGGCAACCAGATGTTCAAGGTCAACAAGAACACGCTCGAAGTGGTCGGTCACGGCATGCTTCCTATGGGTGGGCCGGGTGGCCCCGAGCGCCCAGGTGGCTTCGGTGGCGGACCGCAGGGCGGGCCCCCGCAGGGCGGCTCCGGCGTCCGGCGCGGTGGTGGAGGGGACGACCTCGAACTCCCAGGCGATCCTGCTCCGCCGCAGTAACCTATATAGGTGAACGATTCAGACGGTAGACGGGCCATCGTGATCGTCCTCGACGGCTGCGGCGCGGGTGCAGCGCCCGACGCAGCGGAGTTCGGAGACGGACACGGGCCCTCTACCGTCAAGCACGTCTGGGAGGCGGTCGGCGGGTTTTCTGCACCACACCTCGAGTCGATCGGGTTCTTGGCGGCGTGCGGGATCGGCCCCGCGAGCGGCGCAAGGTTTGGACGGCTCCAAGAACTGAGCAGGGGGAAGGACTCGGTGACCGGGCACTGGGAGATGATGGGGATCGAGACGAAAGAGCCGTTCCCAACTTATCCAGACGGCTTTCCGGCGAGAGTGATCAAGAGGTTCGAGGATGCGATCGGGCGACAGACGATCGGCAACGTCGCGGCGAGCGGGACGGAGATCATCCAACGGCTCGGGCCGTTGCACGTTCAGACGGGAAAGCCAATCGTGTACACAAGCGCCGACAGCGTGTTCCAAATCGCGTGCCACCAGGACGTGGTCCCCATCCAAGAACTCTACGCGATTTGTCGCACCGCGCGGTCGCAACTTGCGGCACCGAACAACGTCGAACGCGTTATCGCAAGGCCGTTCGTCGGCGATGAAAAAAGCGGATATACGCGCACAGAGCATCGCAAGGACTTTCCGCTTGAACCGCCTCCGAACCTCGTCGACGACGTGGGCGACGTCTTCGGGATCGGTGTCGTTCCGGAACTGTTCAACGGGCGCGGTTTTCGAAGGGTGCGGCGAACACAAAGCAACGACGAGCACGCGGTGATGCTGGACGAGGCGCTGGCGAGCGACGCTCGGTTCATCTTCGCGAACTTTGAAGATACGGACATGAAGTACGGGCATCGCAGCAACCCGCAAGGATTTGCAAAGTGCCTGGAGGAGTTCGACAAGACGCTCGCGCACGTGCTCGAACTGTTGCGCGCGAACGATCTTCTCTTGCTGACGGCGGACCACGGCAACGACCCGACAGACGAGAGCACGGACCATACGCGCGAATACGTGCCGATCGCTTTGGCAGGTCCCTCGGTCGCCCCGCAGAGACTCGGTGACGTCGTTGGAATGTCGTGCGTCGGCGCGACTGTTGCCGCGCACCTGGGCTTGCCCTGGAAGTTCGCTACCGGGCGATCCCTCTCAGGCTAAGTGTGTGACGGGTCGTCGATGTCGTGTAGCGAGCCGGAAACAGGGACTGACATGACGCTTGAGGCGTATTGTTTGATCACGGACATTGCGCCCTTGTCGCCTCGCAGGTCTGTGAGCGACTGGCGGAACGCTGACCCGAAAAGCACCGGATGGCCGGGGGTGTCAGGGTCGTCTATGTAGCGCGGAACTACAATGTTGCTCGACGAAGCGTGTGTGACGAGGGCATTGACGACATCTTCCCTGAGCGCGGGCATATCGCCGAGGGCGATGAGAACCGCGTTGGTCACTGGTACGGCGCGCACCCCCGCAGCGATCGAAGTTCCGAGTCCCTTTTCGAAGTCGGGGTTATGGATTGTTCTCGCTGGGCCGACGGCCCTTCTAACGTCATCTGCGTCGCGGCCGGTGACGACGACCACGTCGAGGCCACAGTCGAGCAGGGTTCTGACGACGGCGCTGACGACGGTCGTGTCGTCGTAGGGAAGCAAGAGTTTGTTTGGACCGCCCATGCGGCGAGAGAGTCCTGCGGCAGGAACGACAGCGCTAACCGCCGGCACGGCGCACCTTGACGATCTCGGCCATCACCGAAAGCGCGATCTCTTCGGGGTTGTCTGCGCCTATGTCGAGACCGACCGGCCCGTGGATCTTGGCGAGTTGCTCTTCGGTCAGGCCCTTCTCGCGCAGCGCAACCTTGCGCTTATTTTGAGTCGTCCTGCTGCCTAACGCACCGACGTAGGCGACGTCCGACTTGAGCAGCGCTTCGATCGCGACGTCGTCGATCTTGGGGTCGTGCGTCAGGGCGACCGCGTACGTGTCCTGGTCTAGTGGCATGGACTCGAACGCGTCTTGTGGCCAGTCATGGATCAGTGAATCGGGCTGGATCTCGAACTGCGCAAACACGGTGCGCGGATCGATGACGACCGTCTGAAAGCCCAGTTGTCTGGCAAACGCGACCAGGGCGCGCGAGATATGTACGGCGCCGACGATCACGAGTCGAGGGCGCGGCGCGAGCACCTGCATGAACCACTCTTCGCCGGCGACCTCCACAAGCGCACTACTTCGCGACCGGTACGCGTCGGCCGCCGCCGCGTCCAGCGGGGAGCAATGGGCGGATTCGTCTGTTCCGCGGACCGCCTGGGCGAACGGCTCTAGCCGCGTCGCGAGGACACAGCCAGCGTCCTGTTCAAGGCGATCGTTCAGGCCGTCCCAGGCCTGGGCATCGACTCTAGGCACGATCCAGACGTCTGACTCGCCCCCGCACATCAGTTTGACGGCTGTGACGTCGTCACCCTCTTGTGGGAACGAGAGTCTCTTGGCCTCTCCGGTCTTGATGGCAGTCAGACACGCGTCCACGACAGCGGAGTCTAGACAACCGCCGCTGACCGATCCACAGACGGTCGCGTCGTCCCGCACGCCCATGGTCGAGCCGACCTCGCGTGGGGCAGAGCCGTGCGTACGAACGACGGTCGCCAGGGCGAACCGGCGACCGTCGTCGTGCCATTGCCTGAGCGTCGGCAGGACCTCTCGCATGCGTTAGACCAGTTCGTCGAGTCTGATCGGGAACTTGCGCACGCGCTTGCCCGTGGCGGCGAACACGGCGTTGGCGACCGCGGCGGGCGCAGACGGGTAGCCAGTTTCGCCCATTCCGCACGGCGCGTCGCCGCTCTCGATGATGTGGACCTCGGTCTTGGGGGCCTGATCCATGCGGATCCACTCGTAGTCAAACGGGTCGTGCTGTACGACACCGCCGTTTTTGATGGTGACCTCTGCGAACAGCGCAGTCGAGATTCCGTCAATGCACGAGCCTTGCAGTTGCATTTCGACGGCCATCGGGTTGATCGTCGTTCCCGTGTCGATGCAGATCACAGCGCGGTGCACTTTGATCTTGCTGCCTTCAACGCTGACCTCTACGACGTGCGCAGTACGCGCGTCGTAGCCATCGTAGAGCGCGATCCCACGCGAGACGCCTGCTGGCAGTGGCTTGCCCCAGCCGGACTTCTCTTCGATAAGGTCGAGGATCTTAAGCATCCGTTTGTCGCTGATGTTCTCACGCCGGAACTGGAGCGGATCCTTGCCCGCAGCGTGCGCCATCTCGTCGATGAACATTTCGATTGACGGGTTGACCTGGCTGTTGCTGACGGAACG
The DNA here is from genome assembly GCA_035576225.1 of Fimbriimonadaceae bacterium. Lineage (GTDB taxonomy): Bacteria > Armatimonadota > Fimbriimonadia > Fimbriimonadales > Fimbriimonadaceae > JADFMN01. The sequence goes on from DATLWQ010000032.1 coordinate 5,132, forward strand.
CCATGCACCGACGTAGATCGGCGAAGCACCGCTGCCCATCATCATCGTCGCGCCCGGAATGTCGTACAGGATGTGGACGCCACGCGCCCCAGCGGCCCTGCTCGAGTTACCTCGCACGGAGATGAACTGGTGGTTGAATCCGACCGGTTTCCCGTTCGCGTCGAGCGCGCCGCGCATAGCGTGGTGGCTCATTGGTCGATAGAAGTCATGGCGCATGTCGTCGTCGCGCGTATAGAGCAGCTTGACGGGGCGCTTGGCCTTCCGCGATGCCTCGACCGCGTCCTGCACGAAGTCCATCTGTGACCGTCGGCCAAAGCCGCCGCCGAGAAGGGTGCAGTGCACCGTCACAGCGCTTTGAGGTACGCCCGCGACTCCCGCCGCATACTGCTGCACCTGGTCAGGCGACTGCGAGGGGACCCAGATCGTGCAACTGTCTGACCGTACGTCAGCGACGCAGTTCATCGGCTCCATGGTGTAGTGGGCGAGGTAGGGGTAGTCATAGGTCGCTTCAATGACCTTGGAGCCTGCTGGCATCTCAGGGTGCTCCCCGACGGAGTCCAACAGACGCCTTCTTATCTCGGCCGTGTCGAGCGATGCGTTAGGGCCCAGATCCCAGTCGACTTTGAGCGCGTCACGACCCTTGATGGCGGCCCAGGTGTTCTCACCAAGAACGGCGACGCCGCTGCTGATCTGCACGACGTCGACGACGCCCGGCACCCTGCGCGCCGCAGAGTCGTCGAACGACCTGAGCGAGGCTCCAAATGCGGGGGCCCGCGAGACCACGCCGACGGTTGCGCCGGGAACCTTGACGTCCTGTGCGAAGACCGCCTTGCCCGTGACGATGTCAGGCGTATCGACGCGCCTGGTCGGCTTGCCGATGATTCTGTATTCGCTCTTGTCCTTCAGCGGAACATCGCCGCTTGGCACGTTGAGCCCCGCCGCGATCGTGGCGAGGTCGCCGTACGGCTTCGACTTCCCACTCGCCTCGTGGTACACGTGCCCGTTGTCCGTGCTGCATCCCTTGAGGTCGACGCCCCACTCTTGTGCGGCGGCACTCATAAGCATGAAGCGCGCGGCGGCCCCCATCTGTGCCAGTTGCTGGTGCATGCTGCGCGTGCTCGAAGATCCGCCCGTGCCCTGGTGGCCGTACTTATTGCGATCGCCGTCGGCTTGGAGGACTCTGACCCGCGACCAGTCGCAGTCCATGTGTTCTGCAACGATCATGGCCAGGCCCGTCTTGATGCCTTGGCCCATCTCAGACTTTGTGACCGTGATCGTCACTGTGCCGTCGGGGTCGAGGCGCACGAAGGCGTTCGGCTCAAGTGCGACGCCGTCCTTTCCATCGCTCGAAGAGAAGCAGGGGTAGCAGCCTAGCGCGAAGCTGGCACCACCGACGCTGACGAGGCCGAGGAACGTCCTCCTGGAAATCTGTGTCGTACTCACTTGGCACCTCTGGCGGCGGCCTTAATGGCCTGTCTCATGCGCTCGTACGTCCCACATCGGCAGACGTGGGGGCCGAGCGCATCGTCGATGTCCTTGTCAGTCGGGTTCTTGTTGCCTGCGAGGAGTGCGACAACGGTCATGATCTTGCCAGGCTGGCAGTACCCGCACTGCGGTACGTCGTGCTCGACCCACGCCTTTTGGACGGGGTGCGAGCCGTCGGGCGAGACGCCCTCGATCGTGGTGACCTTGGCTTTGCCAACCTCGGCGACGGTCGTAAGGCAACTTCGCGCCTCCTTTCCATCGAGGAGCACAGTGCAGGCGCCGCAACCTCCGACGCCGCAGCCGTACTTGGTTCCAGGAAGGTCCAGCAGGTCTCGAAGTGCCCAGAGGAGCGGCATGTCAGGCTCCGCCGAGAACTTCCTTTGCTGGCCGTTGACGGTTATGGTGTATTCCGGCATGGCAGGTTCCTTGTGACTATTGTAATTGACGATACCGGTATTTAGGGCGAATAGTTACACAACGTTCCCCCGAACAGCGAGATCATGTTTGCGGGGCCCAAGTCGGCGATTGGCGATATAATCCTCGCGGCGGTCGGCCCGTGCCTGGGGCGTTCGCTCTTGGAAAGATGGCTCCCCCAGAAGGAACGCGCATCGGCGCTGTAGAGATCGACCTTGGCGCCTACCGGGGCGAAGACCGGTATTCGGACGGCGACGTCGAGAACACGCTCCTTGACTTCGTGCGACGCGGCCTCACGTTCGAGGAGGCTATCGCCGAAGACGACTCCTGGCCCGTGATCTACCACCTTTCACCTGTCAGGGAGAACCTGCTTTCGTGGTATCCGGTTTCCAGGTCGGCATCCGTGCTGGAGGTGGGTGCGGGGTGCGGAGCGGTGACTGGCGTGCTGTGTCAGAACGCCGGCTCGGTGGTCGCGGTGGAACTTTCCAAGCGCCGGGCCGAGATCCTTGCGACGCGTCACCAAAGTTGCGAGAACCTGCGCGTCGTCGTGGGCAACCTAGGGGACGTCTCGGTCCAGCGACGATACGACGTGGTCACGTTGATAGGAGTGCTCGAGTACGCAGGGCAGTACACGGAGGGACTCAACCCCTACCTGGAGTTCCTCAGGACGACCCGTAGGTTTTTGGCGCCGGGAGGGCGGTTGCTCGTAGCGATCGAGAACAGGTTTGGGCTCAAGTACTGGGCGGGCGCGCCCGAAGACCACACGAGCCTGCACTTCGACGGCATTGAGGGGTATCAGCGGGGGAGGCAAGCGCGTACGTTCAGCAGGAAGACGCTTATCGACGTCGTGCGACTTGCAGGCTTCAGAGTCGAAGAGTGCTACTACCCGATGCCTGACTACAAGATGCCGATCCAGATCTTTAGCGACTCGGCCCCGCCAGGCCGAGGCGATATTGAGATGCACTACCCAGAGTTCCACCAGGCCCGATTCCACCTCTTCGATGAGTCGGCGGCGCTCGATAGCATCGTTGATGCGGGACAGTTCCCGTTCTTCGCAAACTCGTTCTTGCTCGAATGTAGCGTGGAGGCAGGGCAGTGAAGGTCCTTAAGGCGAAGTTCAATAGTTATCGGCGACCCGAGTACCGCATGGCGACGCTGGTCGTGGAGGACGGCTTGAGTGCGCACGTGGTGAAGAGGGCGCTTGACGAGCGGGCGTTGCCACACTTGCAAGGCCTGGCCGAAAAGTGCCAGCGCACGCAGGAGACGTACCCAAGAATCAAAGTTCT
>DATLWQ010000033.1:0-3470 GCA_035576225.1 Fimbriimonadaceae bacterium
CACGGGGTCGCCTTTGCCCCGCATCTCCACGCCCTGGAACTCAGAAGGCAGAAAGCCCGCGCCCCAGAGCCGGGCGTACAGCGCTTGCGCGTCGCGCTTTGCGCTCCAGGTCGAGTGCAGCACGACGTAGGTCGGCAGGTCTTCGTTCATGCTCCCCAGCCCATAACTCAGCCACGCACCCGCGCTCGGCCTCCCGGGCAGTTGGCTGCCGGTCTGCAGGAACGTCACGGCCGGATCGTGGTTGATCGCCTCAGTGAACATCGAGTTGATGACGCACAGTTCCTTCACGACCTTCGAAGTGTGCGGCAGCAGTTCGCTCACCCACACCCCGTCCTCGTTGTTCTCGTGCTTTTCAAACTTGTACTTCGAGGGAGCGATTGGGAAGCGCGCCTGCCCGCTCGTCATCGTCGTGATCCGCTGGCCGTTGCGCACCGTGTCCGGCAGGTCGGCGTTGTACTGCTCGACCATCTTCGGCTTGTAGTCCCACAGGTCAATCTGGCTCGGCCCACCGTTCATCGAAAGATAGATGATCCTCTTCGCCTTCGGCGCAAAGTGCGGGAGGCCAGGCAGTCCACCGAAGCGCTTCTCGCCGTCCTCCCCTCCATAAAGGAACGGCATGTCCGCCCGCAGCAGGGAAGACAGGGCCAAAGTTCCAAGACCGAAGGCGGTGCGGCCAAAGAGTTGGCGCCGCGTCATCATAAGTTCGTTTTCTCGCCGGGGATCCATTGTCTTTTCCTAGTGTATCGTCACAGCCTCATCGAGGTTCATTAGCATGTTGCACACGACTGTCCACGCGGCGTGCTCGACGGGGTCGAGCGACTCGTCGCGAGGAAACTCGCCTGTTGAAATCAGTTGAACGGCGGCCTTCTTGTCCGCGGCGTAGTGCGTGCGCTGCTTGTTGATCTGGTCGAGGATCACGGCCGTCTCCTTCTCGTTCGGCTTGCGTGCCGTCAGGCTTTCAAACGCGAACGTGAGCCGTGATTGGTCGTCGCCAGGCATCTTCAGCAGGTGGTTGGCCATCACCCGCGCCGCCTCCACGTACTGCGGGTCGTTCATGGTGACGAGCGCCTGCAAAGGAGTGTCCGTGCGCGATCGGCGGGCGATGCAAGCCTCGCGCGATGGCGCGTCGTACACTTCCATCGCGGGCGGGGGGCTCGTGCGCTTCCAAAAGAGGTACAGCGACCGCCGGTACAGCGCCTCCCCGTGGTCTTGCACGAATTTCGCGGTGTCGCTCGCCGGGTAGCCGATCGCCGACCACAGGCCGGGCGGCTGGTACGTCTTCACCCCGTGCCCGCCGATCTTGTAGACCAGCAGCCCTGCGACCTTCAGCGCCTGGTCGCGGATCACCTCCGCGTCCATCCTGAACCGCGGCCCGCGCGATAGCAGGGCGTTTTCGGGATCCTTCGTTCGCTTCTCTGCAGTCGTCGTTGAGGCTTGCCGGAAAGTCGCGCTCGTCACGATCTTACGGACAATGCTCTTGGCGCTCCACCCAGACTTGCGCAGTTCGACGGCCAGATAGTCCAGAAGTTCTGGGTCGCTCGGCCACGATCCCTGGCTGCCGAAGTTCTCGGCGGACTTCACCAGCCCCATGCCGAAGCACTCTTGCCAGATTCGGTTCACCGTCACGCGTGCATAAAGCGGATTGTCGTCCTCGGTGATCCACTCCGCGAGCCCGAGCCTGTTGTCCGGCGCGTCCTTGGGCAGCGTTCCCAGCGCTTCCGGAATGCCGCGTTGCACGACCTCCTTCGGAAGGTCGTACTGTCCGCGCGAAAGCAGGTGCGTCTCTCGCTGCTCGGGCATCTCCTGCGCGATCATCGTCATCGGCAGCGAGTTCTCCAGTTCCGAAATCCTTTTGCCCAGCGACATGTATTCGCTTGCGGCCTCGCTCTCCGGCCCATAGTCGAGGTAGACAGATGCCAGTTCTCGCTCGTCGGCCGTTTTCGGCTTCTGGAGGTCTGCAAAGACCTTGTTGATCCGGTCGCTGCGCGGGTCGCCTACGGCCATGTAAAAGCCGTCGGCGCCACCAGCGTTCACGATCTTGAAGACTAGCGTGTTCTTGCCCTGTTTCAGACGGATCGTCACCTTGTCTGCGTCGGCAGTCAGCCCACGCAGCACTTTGTTCTCAAACACCGACTTGTCGTTCAGCCAAACCTTGATCCCATCGTCGCTCCCGAGCCTCAGCACGACGTCCTCGGCGTTCGGAGCAGAGATGACGGTGCGCAGGTACGCGGCTGCGTTCTCCTTCTTGACGAGCCCCGGTGTCAACTTGCCCAGTTCGATCTTCAAGTCGCGCCACTCGGGCGTCTTGCCCGCCGTCTCCGGGTCGAACTCTCCGGCGAACGCCTTGTCGAAGTCAGCCGCAGCATACGGCCCTGCGATCTGCCACGCGCCGACGATCGGCGGCTCAGTCCGAGCGCCATTGATCCACTTTTGCGCGGCGCCCTTTTCGACCGCGTCCTCGATGCTCGCCCTCCGTTTCTTCCAGCGCAACAGTACAGCCTCCTGCTGCGGGTTTGGCGCACGAATCGCAGGCGGCGGAGCCAACAGGTTTCCGTCCAGCGGGGCGTCAGCAGTGCTGTCGAAGTACGCGTAGAGCCCGTAGTACTCCTTCTGCGTGATCGGGTCGTACTTGTGGTCGTGGCACTTGGCGCACCCGACTGTCAGGCCGAGGAACACCGTCCCCATCGTGTCCACACGGTCCATCGTGTTCTTCGCCAGATACTCTTCGGCGATCGCGCCGCCCTCGTTGGTGGTCGGGTTCAGCCGCACATACGTGGTGGCGATCAGTTGTTCTGTCGTCGGGTGGGGAAGCAGGTCGCCGGCGAGTTGCCACAGGGCGAACTTGTTCATCGGCAGGTCTTCGTTAAAGGCCCGCACCACCCAGTCGCGATAAGGCCACACGCTGCGCTCGTTGTCGAAGTGCAGCCCGTGCGTGTCGGCGTAACGCACTGCGTCCAGCCAATAGCGCGCCTGGTGCTCGCCGTACTGCGGGCTTGCCATCAGTTTGTCGACGTACCGCTCGTAGGCGTCGGGCCGCTTGTCGTTCAAGAACTCGTCGAGCGACTTGACGCTCGGCGGCAGCCCCGTCAAGACCAGCGAGGCACGCCGCGCCAACGTCGCCGGGTCGGCCTCCTTCTCGGGCTTGAGCCCCGCGTCGTCCAGGCCGGCCATCACAAACCTGTCGATCGGCCCGCGAGGCCAACTAGGGTCGCTGACGGCGGGCAGTGTGCTTTCTTCTGGAGGAACGAACGCCCAGAACGCCTTGTACTTCGCGCCACCCAGAATCCAAAGCCGGATCGTCTCGACCTCGTCGGGGGTCAGCGGCTTGACGCCAGAGCCCGCGGGAGGCATGCGGAACGAGTCGTCCTTCGAACTCATCCGCTGGTAGGCGAGCGAACCGTCGGGGTCGCCCGGATGGATCGCGAAATACCCGCCCCTATCGGCGGTCGCAGTGTCCTGCTTGTCCAACC
>DATLWQ010000034.1:0-2979 GCA_035576225.1 Fimbriimonadaceae bacterium
CAGGAAGAGCGCTCCGCCGACGTAGGACGACTCGATATCGACGAGGTCCGCGTCCCACCGGTTGAGGTCGAACGGCGCCCCGAACTCGTTCAGGCACGAGATGACGAGGCACTGCACACGCTCGCAGTCCTCGTTAGTCGCCTTGCGGATCGAGAACTCCACACCGGTATTACGGTCGGGGCCGTCCGGCGCGTTCCGCACAACCGACCTCACCACCCCAACGTATCTCCGTTCGAAGTGAGCCAGAATGACGTTGTGAGGCGGTACAGCGACGAGGAAGTCAAGGCGATCCTGCGTCTAGCCGTTGGCGAAGGCATCGAGCAGGAGCACGACGGCCTTTCGCTCGACGAACTCGTCGCGGTCGCAAAGGAAGCCGGCCTCGATCCGGAGAGGGTCCGCACGGCCGCCGAGCGCTATGATCTGCGCGACACCGGCGACCACACCGTCGGCCTCCTTGGATTCCGGCGCTATACCGAGATCCACCGCGTCGTCGACGGGGAAGTAAACGATCAGAACAAGGCCGAACTCGTCGCGGAACTTCGCAGCGCGCTCCAGGGCCCGACCGGAGAGACCAACCAGATTGGCCAGACGTTCGAGTGGAACTCGCCGACAGAATTCCGGGGCTTGCAGTTTACGTTCTCTCCAGAGGGCAAGAAAACGCGCATCCGAGCGCGGCTTTCAGCCTGGGGCACGCCATGGCTCATCTATTGTTTCGCCACGGTCTTCGGACTCGGGCTTGCCGCCGCCATCGGCAAGCGGTCGCTCTACCCCGTCCTCCACAGCCAGACGCTGACATTCTTGATTGGGCTTGGGATTTGGCTCGTATTCATGGCGCTTGCGCGGCTTGGCATAGGCTATTGGTACAGATCGATGGTGACCAGCATGAAGCATGCGCTGAGTGCCTCCGAACGTGTAATCGAGCAACATCACGCGCAAGAAGCAGTGCAGGCGACGACCCAACAAGAGGACGACGCGCGCGTCCGACTTGGCCAGGGTGAGTGACCACTGGGACCAGTGGAACACTTTCGCACCAGAGACATCTAACTCCCTTGCTGCGTAAGTCAAGCAGCTGCCGGAGCGTAGCGAAGGCGGCTCCGCGATCGTGCGCAGATACGGTGAAACGCGGGTTCGAGTCCCGCCTTGGTAGAGGTCAACACCACCCACTGAAAAACAAATGAAAAGACCCCCGTCCGTGCGTCGGCCCGTCAGGGCGAGCGAAGCGAGACCCATGTGAGCCTCGGGCTCCCGGTCGCGCTGCGTGGCGCGCGGCCGGGGGTCGCAAGGAGAACACACATGGATAAGGTTGTACTGATAATGTTCGTCGCCGGAGCGCTCTCGCTGATCGCGCTGGTGATCCTCAAGAATCTGCGCTTTGAAGTCCGCGTCGCAGAGGGCTCGCGCGCGCTCCTGTTCCGCTATGGAAAGTTCGTGCGCCAGCTCGAGCCTGGACGCTTCGTCGCCTATGGCAACGGCTATACGTCGCGCAGCGTCGACATGCGTGCGCAGTCGTTCGCGATCGGAAACCAGGAGATCGTGACGGCGGAGGGAATTCCCGTCCGCCTGAGCGCAATCGTTCGTTTCCAGCCTGTCGACGCTCTTGCGTACTCGTTGAGCGCCTACAACGCCAACGACGAACTCTATCTGACGGTTCAGATCGCCCTGCGCGAACTAATCGTCGGAAAGTCGACGGAAGACCTGCTCGCGCAGCGCGTCGAGATCGGTGAGGGCGCGCTCGACCGGCTGAGCGACAAGGTCGCAGAGTTCGGCATCAAGGTCCTCGACGTCGCGATCCGCGACATCGTCCTCGGTGGCGAACTCAAGCGCGCGATGGCGTCCAAGTTGCAGGCGCACCTCGAGGCGCAGGCTTCGCTCGAGCGTGCGCGCGGCGAGGCGGCGACCCTGCGTTCGCTTGCGAACACCGCGACCGCAATGCAGAAGAACCCTGCCCTGGCGCAGATCCGTCTGCTCCAGGCGATCGAGAGCGGTAAGGCGACCGTCGTCGTCGGCGACGCTTCGCTGGCCGCGCTCGGCAAGTGAAGGACCGCCCTCCCTGGCACGTGCCAGGGAGGGTGCGTTGGCGCGTGGCACGGCCTGCCGTGCAAGCCGTGGATCGAGGATCAGATGGCTCCGTTCGCCATGAATGGCAAACGGCGGGCCAAGCGCTTCACCTCCCCACGGCGAGGGCGTTGAAGAGCAGTTTGTAGGTCCCGTGCGGCTGTGAGCGGAACGTGATCTCCGGCCCGTACAGCACCACGCGGCCCTTGCCGACTTCGAACGAAGCGGCCGCGACCGCGTCCTTGAGCGCCTCCTGGCCCCACGCCCAACCGCTTCGCAGCGGTTTGTCGGTGTCGAACCACGCGATCTTGTCGCCTGGCCCGGTCAACTTGAACACTGGGCTGTTGTCGAAGAAGAAGTCTGTATTTTCAGACATCCCAAACGCGAGCGGGTCGTCGTTGTTCACGTGGATCTGCAGGACGGAGCCAGGGACGTAGAACTTCGAGCGCGGCAAAGGCTTGCCATCGTCGCCCACCAGGGCGTTCTCGACGGGGAGCCCCAGTTGTTCGCCGATGCTGGTCGCGCGACCGATCGCGACGATGGTGCCGCCGTTCTCGGCGAACTCCTTGAGTTTCGGCAAGGACGTCTCCGTCGTCAGACTGCCCATGCGCTTTCGGTACATGTCGGGGATCGTCTTGTCGTTCGGGTCTGGTGCGAAGCGCGCAAAGCGCCCGCCCCGCTCGCCGCCGATCGCGATGTCACTGGGCATGATCAGCACGTCGTAGGATGAGAGCGCGCCGCTGTCGACGTCGGGCGGATAGACGACTGTGAAACCGAACTCGAACTGCTCCAGGATCCACCTGATCCAGCCGGAAGGCATCGAGCCGCCGTAGCGGTCGAGCAGCGCGATGCGCGGCGTCACCAGTGGAGTCAGACCATCGGGCGCGGAGGTCGCGTCCTTTGCGCGCACGCCGTGCGTCTCTG
>DATLWQ010000035.1:0-4036 GCA_035576225.1 Fimbriimonadaceae bacterium
CTTTCTGTCCATGCTCCTACCTGCCCGAATTTGCGGGAAGTATTGCACACCCATCCACCGAACCTCCCTCTGGCTGCCCTCCCTGGCCCCTTGCAACCGGGCCCTCCCCGGTGTCGTCATAATTAAAAGAACATGTGGGAAGACCTCGCCCCGTTTTTCGTCGTTTTCGGACTGCTTGTCATCGTGCCAATCGTGTCCATGATGACTAAGCACCAGCGCAAAATGGCCGAGTTGCTGCACCGGAACCAGGGCCCCAACGAAGATCGGGTTCTGGCGAAACTCGACCAGATGCAAAGGGAGATCGAACGGCTGAAGGAGCGGCAGAACGAGATCATCCTCGCGGTCGACAACCGATCGCCCATCCCGAGCGTCGAGCAAAGGATCCAAGAGTAGGCGCTTTAATATTCTCCCGTTTCTTCCCGTTTACCCTCCCGATTACTCCCGTTTCGCTTTTCGTTTTTCCTCCCGTTTTCTCACGTTAATTGCGACCTATGGTCAGGATTCGTTCCTGGTCTTATCGACCGCCTTTGCAGCATTCCTCTTAACGCCTCGCAGTCGCGGCGGGTTCTGTATATGGACGAAATCGTCTTGACGCCGTGTCAAGTCGAACCTCGAGGGATTTGGTCGTTGCGGGCTCCGTTCAGGCAGCCGAACCGGAATTGTCGTCGTACCCCGCGGGGTCGATGCGGAAGGTGTAGATCATCCACTGGCCTCCCTCCTTCTTATAGACGATGGTCACAATGCCTTCCGCATTCCTGAACTGCGTGCGGCAGCGCACGGTCCTCGTTCCGCCAGCCGATCCTAGGAAGGCGCCGACCACTTTCACGGACTGGATGTTGTTGATCGGCCCGAGCAACTGCGAGTAACTGTCGAGGGCCTCCTTCGTCCTGTCGCGGCCGAACGTCCTCTTCGTGACGCTGTCCAGGCGTCCGAACATGACGTCCGCGTCCCAGTCCTTGCAGACGGCCATCACGTCGCGCGTCGCAAGGACTTCCATCTCGTGGGTGCCCTGCTTCCACTCGAAGACGACGAAGCCGACGACGGACCCAAACATGAGGAGCATGCCGAGGCAGCCGACTGCGACCCAGATCGGCCACGTAGGCTTCTTCTTGTCCGTTGCCCTTGGAGGCGCTGAGTACGTAGGACTGTTCACGCCGTGGAAATTCTACCGAAGTGCAAGGAAAAGTCAAGCGCGCCAAGTCGGGCTCACACTTAGGATTGTCTGTCGTGATCAACGAGGTTCCGGATGTCGTCCCAGACCATCCAGTGCGGGCGGAGTGGCTGTGCGCCGAGGCTGCGATAGAACGGCTCGGCGGCGGGACTGTCGGCGTTGACGTCGACGCAGACCCGTGTCGCTTCCTGCGCTATGAACCACTCGGCGAGTCGGCGCAGTAGCGCGGTCGCGACGCCGGTGCGACGGAATTCCGGGGCGACGTACAGGTACTGCACCTCGCCGTCGCACTCGTAACGACGGGTCAAGTGGCCGGCGATGTAACCGACGACCGCCCCGTCGACCGTCGCGAAATAGGCGACGCGCGGCTCTAGGGCGAGATGTGGGTGGTGCTGGCCCTGGAGGTAGGCGGCCATGCGGGAGTCCGCGGGTCCAAGATCGAGGTCCGCCTGGCGGCAACCGGCCATGGCTGCGACATCGGACACTGTTGCGAGACGGACCTGCATACCCTCTTTGCCCCCACGCGTTCAACGCGACCCAGCCCGTCAAGAATACACGCGAACGACAAAACTAGGGCCCTCCCGCCCCATGCTTGCAGGGGGCGGGACTGTGAGCGCCATAGGCCGAACAGGGGTGGGGGTTCCATCAGTCACTACGATGTTCCATTCGTGCGCGAATGGTGCGATCCAGTGAATAGATGACCGAATCGAACTCTTTGGCGACCTGCCAGGACGTGAACCTTACAGTCTCGATCCCGCGCTCAAGGAGGAACTCATCGCGCGCATCGTCTCTCTCCTTGTCCTGCGTGTGAAAATCGCCGTCGACTTCGATGCACAAACGCAATCGCGGAATGTAGAAATCCAAGACGTACGGGCCGATTGGAAACTGCGGCCTGACCCGCACGCCGAACGACTTTCTCCGTAGCGCAGTCCAAAGGCGTCGCTCACCCTCGGTCATCTCCGACTTCAGCCTTGCTCTTCTCTTTTTGGCTTCAAGGGATCTGTTTTGGTGTCTCACAACTTTGCAGGAATCTTTGCTGATTTGACTTGTGGAGATCAACCCTCCCCCCTGTTTGCTACGCTCACAGGCCCCTCCCTAAGTGCAGGGAGGGGGAGCGGGGGCTTCCCGCCCCATGCTTGCAGGGGGCGGGCCTGTGAGCGCGGAAGGCCGAACAGGGGTGGGGGTGCCCTCGATCACCATGGCCCGACCACCCGCGATACAATCTGTCCATGGATCTCGATACAGAAGTGAAACGCCTCAGGTTCTGGGTGCGCGTCCAGGGAGTGGCCATCGTCGTCGGGCTCGTGATGGCTTTGAGTCTCTGGTTCTTCTCACGCCTCACGGCGGCGAACAGTCAGTTGTTCATCAACCGCGACGCCAATAGCGTCGACGTCCACGGCCTCAACGACGGCCCGTTCGTCGTCACCCACCTGGCAGTGAAAGGTGCCTCCGCAGGGGACAAGCGCACGGCCGTCCTGCCGCAACCGCTGGCGTGTATCGATTCTAAGGGTGTTTTGATCGAGGACATCGACAAACTCGATTGGCGCGACATGCACGGCAAGCCCGCACCCCCTCCCAACGAGGACACGAGGATCTCCGCTCTAGTCTTATGGCCGCGGTATGTCGAACCCCGAACCATCAACGACTAAGGCTTGTCGGATTCGCAACAGTGTAGGGTTGACCGCTACTTGCGGCTGCGACTGAACGGGCGGAAGAGTACCGACCACAGGATCAAGCCCAATGGAAAAACAAAACAAATGATTTGAGGCACGAATGGATCGCGTTTGGTGAATAAGCACCAGAGCCACCAAGATGATGCCCCTACGAACGCTACGCCATATGCAACGAAGGCCGCTTTCTCCCTTCGGCTTGCCATGTGCGATTTTAGCATTGGCCGTGTAGCCGGGGCCGAGGAAGAGGTTGTCAGCACCGCCCTCTCCGGGGCTGCTCGAAGTCTTCCTGACGAATCGGGACAATCCTGTTGGTTGTCCCTATCCCTGCCCCTCACGCCGGGCTGCCCGGCAGAGCCGCGCACGGGCCTTGCATGACATCGGTCGATCCCCTGCCTTTCTAGGGTAATACTTGCCCTATGAGGGTGATTCAAGTAGCGCTGGCGATTGGGATTGCGGTGCTCCTGCCGATGATGGCCGAAATGTCGGTCCGCTTCTATGCAGAGCCTCCCACGTACGACGCGTACCAAGACTATTATCAGCAGCAGGGCATGTCGCCCGAAGAGCGAGCGAATGCGGACAAAGAAGCGCAGCGCATGTCGGACGAGTATGAAAAGGCCTACGCCGCTTACAATCTAAAGCAGTTCTACTTCACGTTCCCGTTGGGCATCATCGAGTTGGTCCTTGGCACGTTGCTTTGGCGAAGACCGACCTTTGCCGCTGGGATCGTCTTCGGTGGCCTGTCCACGATCGCGTACGGAAGCTTCTCCACTTGGGAGACCCTGCCCGGCTGGTGCCGCTTCTCCAGCCTGCTCTTCGCGCTCTTACTGATCGGTGGCCTGGCCTATATCGTCGACCGCAAGGCCGGTCGCCCCACAGCCGACCTATGAGCCTGCGTAGTTTGAGCGACGCAAACCAGGCTGGCGGCCGTCTGCCCGCTCCCGGTCTGTCCCGATGAATCGGGATCAGACCGAGCCATCCGCCGTTCTTGCGCAGTGGTGGGAGCGACGCTTGAGGACTGGGCTATCGATCTACATAGCGGGCGTCTGCGCCATCGGCGTGTGGGGGTTTTTCGTCATGTCCGATCCCCGATGGTTCGCTCTGCCCTGGGCTTGCCTTCTCGTTTGGGGCCTCGCCTGGTTGCCGTGGTTGACTAGGAACCGCAAGCAACAAGGATAGCGCCGAGCGGGCGCGT
>DATLWQ010000036.1:0-2737 GCA_035576225.1 Fimbriimonadaceae bacterium
AAGTCGAGTCCGACGATCCGCCCTGTCTTGCCCACGGCCCGAGTCAGCGGGGCTAAAAAGTCGCCTGTGCCGCAGCAGACGTCGAGCGCCGCGTCACCCTGATTCAATTGGATCGCGTCGACGGCCATCCGTCTCCACTTGTGGTGAAGCCTAAGGCACATGACGCTGTTGATTCGGTCGTAGGATGGCGCCACGTCGGCAAACATCTCTCGGACGAATGCCCTCTTCTCCTCGCCCTGAGAAAGCCAGGGCGCCTCATCGGTCTTGGTCGCCATAGATCGCTTCGGCCCCTAATTTACCCCCTGGTTTGAGCCTATTTTACGAAGTTTCAGAAATATTTGAAACTTTTTTGAGGTCATTTTCCAGGACGCTTGCGAGACCGGCAGTTCTCCCCATGCCAGGCGACGGAAGTGGTCACAGGACGTCCGGCTCCTCTTGCAACGTAGCCTTTGCCATTGGGATAGGAATATAGTGGGGGACGACGAGATGCTGCCGATCTACATTGTGCTTGGGGTAATCGGAGGGGGCCTCATGATTGTCTCCGCCGTGACCGGTCTGTTTCACGGAGGCGTAGACCTCGACCACAGTCCTGCACTCGAGGCGGACCATCAGATCGATTTCCAACACGACGTCTCGACGACTGAAGTCACGTCGCACACGATCGAAGTCCTGCACACGCTCGACGGCGGAGTCGGGTTCCACGACTTTTGGCTCGCGTTCGTCAGCATGCGGTTCGTGATCTACTTCATGGGCGTGTTCGGCGTTATGGGAATGCTGCTCACCTTCTTCACCGGTTGGGTCGAGCCCGCCATCTTCATTTGGAGCGCCGCGACAGCACTCTTCATAGGCTACGGTGGCTCTTTCCTCTATAGGATGCTCGGCGCCGAAGGCGTGACGAGCGGCGTGACCGCAAGCGACTATGTGGGCGCTCTAGGTAGCGTCCTCGTCGCGCCAAGAAATGGCGCGCTCGGCAAGGTCCGCGTAACCATCAAAGGCGACGTGTTGGACTTGCTCGCTTTGAGCGAAGGAGAAAAAGGTTTGGAAAAGGGGGATGAAATCGTTGTCGTTTCGCTCGAAGGCAACAAGGTTCTTGTTGCCAAGAGGACCGACTATTTGGACTGAAAGAGATGCAAGAACTACAAGATCTGTTGCGCGTCGGACCGGCCACCCTGGTTCTGTTCGTCGTCGGCTTGGGTCTTCTCGCCTGGATACTGTCCTGGCGCAAGATCTGCCGGCCGAACGAGGCGCTTGTTATCACAGGAAAGAAGCAGAGGCTGCCCGATGGGCGCGTGCTGCGTTCGACGCCGATCACTGGTGGCGGTGCGTGGGCTTTCCCCGTGTTCCGCAAAGTGGACCGGCTCTCGCTGGCCCTGATGGAGGTTCCCATCATGGTCAACAACGCTTACTCAAAGGGAGGCATCGCTATGAACCTGGATGCGATCGCCAACGTCAAGATTTCGAGCAACCGGCTCGTTCTCAACAACGCGATCGAGCGCTTCCTAGAAAGCGACTCAAACGAACTCAGGCGCGTCGCCAAGGAGACCCTCGAAGGGCACCTGCGCGGCGTCGTCGCCGACCTGACTCCGGAACAGGTCAACGAGGACAGGCTCAAGTTCGTCGAAGCACTGACCAAGGAGTCCGAGGAGGACCTCAACAAACTGGGCCTCCATCTGGACACGCTCAAGATCCTCCACGTCAGCGACGAGGTCAACTACCTCGACGCGACGGGTCGTAAGGCCATTGCGAACATTCTCCGCTCTGCCGAGATAGCCGAGTCCGACGCAAAGCGGGCCGCCGAGCAGGCCGAGTCGCAGAACTCGGGGCGCGCGAATGTGCGGCGCGCCGAGGCCGACGCGGCCATCGCCAAGATGCGCAACGAACTCCGCAAGATCAAGGCCGACCTTGAGGCAAAGGTCAAGTCGGAAGAAGAGCGCACGACCGCAGCGGCGCGCGAGGCCCGCGCCACCGGCGAGCAGCACCTTCAAAAGGTCCGCGCGGAACTCGAGGCGATTCGCCTCCAGGCTGATCGCGTCCTGCCTTCCGATGCCGGCAGACAGGCTCAACAGTTCAAGGCGCGGGGCGACGCGGCCGAGATCAGGGAGCGCGGCGCCGCAGTCGCGCAGGCCCTCGAACTCATCCACCAGGCGTGGAAGGAGGCCGGCCCGAGCGCGATGCAGATATCCATCATCGAAGACCTTGAGGCGATCATGGAGAGCGCGCTCAAGGGCGTTCGAAAGGTCGACGTCAAGGCGCTCAACGTCGTCGACAGCGGAGATGGCAGGACTTTGTCCAATTACATAAGCGCGTACCCGAACATGCTCGGCGAAGTGTTCGCGGCCGTGGACAAGACGGTCGGTATCGACATCCCGGGCGCGCTGGCCGGAAGGAAGGAGGCGACGAACTAATGTTGCCGATCATCATTCTTGTCCTCATCGTTGCGGCAGTCCTCATCGTTGTCGGGCTCAAGAACCTTCTGTATCTGGCTCCGCCCAACAAGGTCATCATCTTCTCGGGATGGAGCAGCACGCCCCGCGTCATCAAAGGTACGCGCGGCTTGCGCAAGCCGATCTTCGAGCGTGTGGACTCGATGGACCTCAGCAACATGGTCGTCGACCTCTCGGCAACGAACGCCTATGCTAAGGGCGGCGTGCCGATCAACGTCCAGGGCGTCGCCAACGTCAAGATCGCGGGCCACCAGCCTGTTCTCGAGAATGCGATCGAGCGCTTCTTGGGCAAG
>DATLWQ010000037.1:0-2314 GCA_035576225.1 Fimbriimonadaceae bacterium
ATCAGCGCACCGCCCCGCGCAGTGCCGTCCAACTTCGTCAAGACCAGCCCGGTCACACCAGCAGCGGCCGTGAACTCCTCCGCCTGACGGATCGCGTTCTGCCCCGTGTTGGCGTCCAACACTAGCAACACTTCATCTGCTGGGCGACCAAGCGCCTTCTCCGTCACGCGCGCCACCTTCTGTAACTCAGACATCAGGTTCCCCTTCGTATGTTGCCGCCCGGCCGTGTCCGCGAGAACGTAGTCGATACCGCGCGCCTTCGCCGCCGTCACAGCGTCGAAGATCACTGAACTCGTGTCCGCACCAGGCTGCGCGCCGACGAAGTCCGCCCCCGAGCGCTCCGCCCAGATCTGTAGTTGCTCGATCGCCGCCGCGCGGAACGTGTCGCCAGCGGCAAGCAGCACCTTCTTCCCCGAGCGAACCAGCCTCAGTGCCAACTTGCCGATCGACGTCGTCTTGCCCACCCCGTTCACCCCCACGAACAGATAGACAGTCGGCACGCTGGCAGAAACGACAAGCGACGAGTCGCTCTGTGAAAACCGTCGCGAGATCGACTCGCGCAGTGCCACCTTGATCCCCTCAGCGTCGCGCACCTTGTTCGATCGCACCTCCGCTTTCAACTCTTGCAGGATCTGTCCCGCCGTGGTGACGTTCGTATCGGCCAGAACCAGAGCCTCCTCCAGTTCCTCATAGAGCGCGTCGTCAATGACGCCACGGCCCATCAGCCGGTCCACGCTCTGCATCAGCCGTTTGAACATCGCATCCGAGTATGGCAGGGCGTATGACCGAGGCCCAATTCGCAGTAACATCGGGCCATGGAATATCGCATAGAAGGAGTGTTGGCGCAGATGGCGCATTTGGAGTTCGCACAAGGAGAGACCTGCTGGGCACACACCGGATCGATCCTCGTCATGGATCCAGACCTGGAGTGGAACATCAAAGTCCCGGGTGACGCCGGCGCGATCGGCAAGCGCATCCTCAGTGGCGGTGGGCTTTCAATGATCCACTTCGAGGCCAAACGCAACGGCCAAAAGGCCACGCTCTCCACTCACCACCCCGGCAAGATCATCACCTGGGACCTCGCGCAACAGGGCCCTGTCGTTGCGACGCGCGGCTCGTTCGTAGCGGCATGGGGCGGAGACGTCCACATCGACGTCATGACCCCCGCCAGGGCTAGGGCCGCGTTTTTCGGCGGTGCTGGACTCTTCCTCCAGAAGGTCAGCGGCCAAGGCACGGCGCTGCTCCACGGTGCTGGCGACTTCATCGACCTCACGCTCGGCCAGGGCGAACAGATTCTCGCCAGTACGGGCAACATCTCCGCCTTTGCGCAAAGCGTGGACTATGACGTCCAAGGCGTCGGCGGGTTCAAGAAGGCGGTCATGGGTGGCGAGGGCGGCTTCATGGCCAAACTCACCGGGCCGGGAAGGGTCCTCCTACAGAGCATGAGGCACGAGATCGCCGACGAGACCAGCAGCCGGTAGCGCGGTCCCGGTCTAGCAACCCGTCCCGACGGCGCAAAGTATCACGATTATCATGCGCCGTTTAGTGCGATTCGCCAGTTGGCTCGGCCTGACCCTCGCCGCCGTCGCCGTCCAAGCGGGCTACCGCGTCCCGCAAGACCTCGGCCCCAAGTTGGACGAGGTCTTCAAGCCGTGGGACAAGAAGGACGCGCCTGGAGGCGCCGTCTTCGTCAGTGTCCACGGCAAGATTGTCTACGAAAAGGCGTTCGGGATGGCGAACCTGGAACTGGACGTGCCCAACACGACCTCGACCGTGTTCGACGTGGGCAGCGTCAGCAAACAGTTCACCGCGACCTGCGTCATGCTCCTCGCAGAGCAGGGCAAGTTCAGCATCGACGACGAAGCGTCGAAGTACCTGCCCGAATACCCCGTCCTCTCTGATAACAAGATCACGATCAGGCAACTGTTGGACCACACCTCGGGCGTGCGCGACATCCTCTCCCTCATGGTGTTCAAGACCAAGGGCATCGCGTTCTCCAACGAGGACGCCGATAAGACCCTGCGGGCGCAAAGGTCTCTCAACTTCAAGCCGGGCACAAACTGGAGTTACTCCAACTCCAACTACTACCTCCTGATGAAACTGGTCGAAAAGGAGAGTGGAAAGAGCCTCGCCGAGTTTGCAAAGGAGGCGATCTTCGATCCCCTCGGCATGAACCACACGCTCTTTTTGGACGACCCCGCGAAACTCATCCACGACCGGGCGTTCGGTTACGTGCCCACGCCCAAGGGCTACCGTGCGGGCCTCTCGATGATCGCCATCGACGGCCCGGGCGGCCTCTGGACGACCCTCGACG
>DATLWQ010000038.1:0-6971 GCA_035576225.1 Fimbriimonadaceae bacterium
CCCCGCCCGTCAGCGAGACGAAGACGCCAGAGACCAAACAGCCCGAGCAGACGACTTCCGATCAAAAGACCGCCGACCAGCCCAAGACCGTGGTGCCAGACAGCACCTCACCGAAACAACCGCTATCGCACACCGAGAAACCGACGACCGCGACGACCGATCCTGGCGCCGGTTCGGACAGTTTCATCATCGCCGACTCCGTCGACGGCACCAAGGTCGTCAAGAGCGAGAAGGCAAAGCCACAAAAGCCCGAGCCCGCGACGGGCACCGGCACGATCAAAGTCTATCCGCCCGACGGACACTAGAACAAAACCGAGGACATAGAATCATGCGCAAGACACTTCTGACCCTTCTGATCGCTGCGAGCGCCTTCGCTTTCGCGCAGGACCAGACGACGACACCTCCGATCGACAGCGACGTCACGACGCAGCAGGGCATGGTCACCATCGCCAGCAAGGGCGCCGACGTGCGCAACGTGCTGTTCGATCTATTCACTCAGTCGAAGAAGAACTTCGTCCTTGAGCCGAACGTGCACTTTGTGCTCTACCTCTCGCTCGCCGGCGTGGAGTTCGAAGAGGCACTCAATATCGTGACGAACCTCGCCGATCTCGAGTACGAGATCGACAACGGCATCTATTTCATCGGAAAGAAGAAGGTCGGGTCGACGCCGCAGCCGAAGCCTGAGATCACTAAGCCGAAGGCTCCGCCCGCCAAGCGCGGAAAACTCACGCCTGCCGAACTAAACAAGCACCTCACCACGCGCTTTTCTAAGACAGGCATCACAGAGGTCTTCAAGTCGTTCAGCGACCAGACAGGCATCGAGATCATCATCGACCCCGACGTGCCGCTCTACAAACTCGACGCGTACCTCATTGACACATCACTGCAGTACGCGCTCGACGTGATCGCGAAGTCCGCGAACCTCAAGTACACGCTCACGGACGACAAGCAGATCCGAATCAGCAAGAAGTAGGTCAGTCAGTCGATCGCCTCTCTCCCGCCAAGGGGAGAGAGGCGCTTTTTCTTTAACCGCCCTCGATCATCTCCAACATCCGTCGCAACGATTCGTCGGCAGGGAACCTTGCAGCGAGGTCGCGCACGGCGCGCACCTCAATCTCATGGACGAGATAGGGCAATGACAACTTGGCCGCCGCCACGTGCGCCGCGGCATCGACGTCCAGCCCTGCGTCGAGCAACAACCGGGCGAGCATCCATCGCAAGAGCGCGCAATCAGTGTTCTCGATCGCTGCGTCCAACAGCCTCGTTGCCTCCGACGCGCACCCCATCTCGATCAGCAGACAAGCGACGTTCGATACGGCGTCCGGTGTGAGCGGCTTGAGCAAGGACGGAGCGCCGTCGCTTGCAAGGAACGCCTCCGCGCGCAGCGCTGGCTCCAGCGGCGATAGCGCATGTGCAGTCTCCAACTCACCTTCGCCTTCTTCTTCCATCGCGCAAGAGAGGTGCGCCCTCTGCCACCAGGTCAGAGGATCGTCAGAGAGTGTGCCGAGCGCTTCATCGACCTCGTCGCGTGCTGCTTTCGGCAACAGGCCCGCCAACAAGGCCAAGTGTGCAGCACCTCGCAGGTGCAACGGCTCGCAAGCAGGGTCGTGGCCACTCGGCTCAGCAGGTGAGAGGGAACTTGTTGCCGGCTCGGGCACGACGTCGTCGCCGACCTTGGATTCAAAGACAGCGTCGCCAGATCCGTCCAAGAGCGCGATGGCCGCAACTTTATCCGGTGCTTCCGCTTCGAACGGCGCAGCGGGGTTCAGATCGGTCGTGACCTCCAACTTCTGACCGCGTTCGTCCAGGAGCACGATCTTGTGCGACTTCATCTCCCGCGCCGCTTGGACTCGCAGAACTCCGTCAAGGACGGAGACACGGACATCGTCGTTGCATACGAGCGTGTGACCGTGCGGATCGAACACCGGAAGTCGAATTTGAAACGCAACGTTGTCTCGCGGTGCGAGTGTGTACGGCCCTGCGATTCGACAAAATCCTGAAGACCAGTGAAGGTTTCCGAATACTGGATCCCCAGCAACTGCGTCGAGACAAAACGACACGCACCGCAAAGTGCGGTTGAAGACACGTGCTTCTACTGTAATTTCCGCAGTGCCGGGCGCGAGACCCGTCACGACCTGCACACCTAACTGGCCCCGACAAGAGAGCCGGTAGGTCAATACGGCGCCGTCTTCGTGCACCAAGTGGTCGACCTGTGCCATCGAGTCTATGGTCGGCTCGAGCGAGACGTGCAGCCCCGTCTCCAACCAAGCACCGCGTTCGCCACCATCCTTCAACCTCAGACCGGGCGAAAGAACGTCCCGGCCGTCGCGCTTGTCCCGGACGGCGAGCAATCGTCCCCCGAGGGCAGGACAGACCAAGGCCCGCAAAAACTCGTTCTCCAGCGCGACGACCCCGAACTCCAGCGGTCGAGAGTGGCCCGATTCGCGCAAGTGGGGGTACGGGTAGGCGTCGACCGCCTCGACGACGGGTGCATCGAGCGTCAAAGTTTCTTCCGAGACCTGGGTCTGCATGGTGTCCGTAAGTCTCCCCGGCGTCTGTTACAATGAAGCACAGGCAGCACAAGTATGGAGTCCTCGAAGCGCTCGATAGGCATCGCGATCGCCCAGTGGGTCGGCGCCCCGCTGTTTCTGTTCGCGCTCGGATTCTTCCTGCTCGGGCCGAAACTGGGGGGTGGCAACTCCAAGACCGTGACCGTCCCTGCGCCAGAAATGGTCTCCGACGATCCGGTTCAGGATGGGCCGCGCACATGGACGCCGCCCCACCCGCCACAGGTCGACACCAGCAACGTGGAAGAAGAGCAGTCCTCCCCGGCGAAGACAGAGGAGACGACGCCTCCGCCAAAGGACGGTGCGCTTTCGGAGCCGCCAGGCGAGTCCGGCGGTGGCGACGAGGCGGGCGTCGGAGGAATGGTGGATCCACCCGGTACGGTCTCCCCTCCAAAGGGCGTCGGAGCCCCGCCACAGAAGAAGGGCGTTGGCAGTTCGGCGCCCGGCGGCTAGGAGAGCCTGAAAAACCGCTCGGCGTTCGCCGTCGTGAGTTCTGCGCACTCGTCGACCGATATCCTCCGCGCACGCGCGAGCGACTCGTTGACGTAAGTCACCCACGCGGGCCGGTTGCGCTTGCCTCGGTTCGGCACAGGCGCCATATAGGGGCTGTCGGTCTCCACAACGATCCGGTCGGCGGGCAGAAACGCGAAGATCGAGCGTAATTCATCGTTTTTCGGATACGTTATCGGACCGTCCACGCCGAAGTAGCAGTCCAACTTCACAGCGCGCTCCGCGTGTCCCGCGTCGCCGGAAAAGCAGTGGAACAGGTACGGGTGCGGCGGTCGACGCTCCAGGAACGTGATCAGTTCGTCGTTCGCGTCGCGGCAATGGAACACGACCGGTTTATCGCACCGCGCCGCCAAGTCGAGTTGGTCCTCAAGACACACATACTGCTGCTCTGGAGTCGATTTGTCCCAATAGAAGTCCAGTCCGATCTCTCCGATTGCGACGACCTTTGGATGCGACAGCATCTCTTCGATCTCACCAAGCGCGGCGCGCGAATACTCTCCCGCCGACGTCGGGTGCCAGCCGACGACCGCGTAAACGCCTGGGAACCCGTCCGCAAGCGCGATCGCCTGCTTGCTCGTCTCGCTGTCGATCCCGACGACGACCAGCCGGTCGACCCCTGCCGCGGCCGCTTCTGCGACTGAGGACCTTGAATCCGGAAACGCCTTCTCATCGTAAAGGTGGCAGTGGGTGTCTATCAGGCGCATCACTCAATGTTTACCGCACGGTATGGACGGATCGCGTAATATTCAGGCAGTGTTCTCGGCCAGGCCCCGCAGCAGCAAGCGGTTCCCTCACCTGACGTCGTTCCTCGGCAAAGTGGTCGAGAAGCGGTTGCACTCGCTGGCGCGCCTGGCGAACGTGCTCGGTTGCGGTCTCGTCGCCCTCGCCACGCCGGTCGTTGCCCTCTCGATCGGACTGCTCACGGCGAACATCGGTGCCGGTCTTCTCGCGGCAACAGTCGCACTCCCTGCAAGCGTCCTCGGCTGGTATCTCATCGACCGCCATGTCAAGAAGCCAAAGACGCCCGAGGAAGCGCGCCGCATGGAAGCCTGGAAGGTCGCTGGGACGCTGCACACGCTCGGGAATCAGAGACGTTTGCACAAAGTACTCGATCCGACCATCTCGCAGTTGCTCGAGGCGTGCGCCTACCACTACGAACGAATTGAGGCGGCTCTCAAAGGGGAGTACTGGGCGAACGAGAACCTCCCGGCGCACTGGCGCTCCGTGCGCTCCCAGTCGATGGAAGCGGCCGACCAAGCGATGGAGGAACTCCTGATGCTCGCCGCCCCGTGCATGGGCGAGCCGCAGAGCGACAAAGGGAGAGTCTTCAAGGAGACGGTCGAGGACTTCTTCGAACTCGACTTTGCCAATGTGCTCGGGGGCCTTAGGGAGATCGCAGGGTCCGATTGGACCCGCTTCGCGCACCGCAGCCCAAACGCGCCTGCGGCGTTCGAGGCGGGACGGAAGATCGCCGAACGACTCAAGCGCCTCGCGGACGAGATCGAGTCGAAGACTGCCACCGTCGCGCAGGAGACGGGCGGGCCGGTCCAGGTCGACTCTGCCGTCGAATCGATCGACGTCGTCCTGAGCGAGATCTCCGCAGTCAAAGAGGCCGAGCAGGAACTCCAGCAACGCGTCGGCCCCGACTCAGAAGACTAAGCAGTGAGTTACCCCTCCACTACCCTAGTTGAGATGGGCCAGGGAGTGAGGATCACTCCAGTTCGCTCAGGTCTCGCACCGACGGCTGACCGGACGGTGCGACGCGCGTAACACCGGTCAGCACCAGCAGGGTGTCACAGCCAGCGGCCTTCCCACTCTGCACGTCCGTCTCGTACCGGTCGCCAACGACCAGCGCCGAAGACGGTGGAAACCCCAAGCCATCCAAGGCCCATTCGACCAGCGCAGGCGCGGGCTTGCCCAAGGCCACCGTGACAAGACCGGACGCGGTTTCCACCGCCGCAGCGATCGACCCTGCGCCGGGCTGCTCGCGCCCGCCCTCGACCGGGTACGTCGCGTCGCGGTTCGTGACAATTAGGTCTGCACCCCCGCGCACGAACGCGGACGCCCTTTCCAGGAGCGCGTACGTGAACGACCGGCAGATC
This sequence comes from Fimbriimonadaceae bacterium, assembly GCA_035576225.1. GTDB lineage: Bacteria > Armatimonadota > Fimbriimonadia > Fimbriimonadales > Fimbriimonadaceae > JADFMN01. The sequence goes on from DATLWQ010000038.1 coordinate 5,180, forward strand.
CCCACCACGACGCAGTCCGGTGGCTCTTCGCTCGCTGACAACCCGGCCTGAGAAAACATCTCGTGTAGCGAAGGCTCCCCAACGACGAACACAGAGCGGTGGCCCCGTATCTTGCACTCCCGTACAGCGAGGGGGCCGGTGCCGTACACCCAACCTGGCTCGCACGCCACGCCCATCGCCATGAGTTTCTCAGCGACAGCCGAGGGCTCGGCAGCAGAGTTGTTCGTCAGATACCGCACCGCCGCGCCGCGGTCAAGTGCACGTGCCACGAACCCTGCGGCCCCAGGCACGGCTTCGGCGCCGCGATAGACGGTTCCGTCCAAATCGAGCAGGTAAGCGTCGTAGTGCTTCACGCCTCGCGCTCGACGACGAACTCTGCGACAGCGGCCAACAGGTCGCGGTCGGCTGAGGGCGGCAGTGCGTCGAGCGCCCTGACGGCGCACGCAGCCAGCCGCTCGGCCTCGCCTTGGGCCGCGTCGAACGTTCCTTGAGAGCGCATCCAGCCGACAACGATTTCGATATCCTCGTCGGTCACGCCGTTGCCGAACTTCTCACTGACGAACTCCGCCTGCGACTCGTCCAGAAGCGGCATCAAGTGGATGAGCGGCAACGTCGCCTGTCCGTCGCGAAAGTCCGTCGCGGTCGGCTTGCCGGTCTTGGCCCTGTCGCCCCGGAAGTCGAGGAGGTCGTCGACGACTTGGAAGGCCAGCCCGAGGTTGTGCGCATAGTCGCCGAGAGCGTCCTGCAACTCGCGCGGAGCCCGAGCATGGTGCGCTCCTACGCGGGCGCAGCACTCGATGAACGCTGCCGTTTTCATACGCAAGACTTGGTAGTGCTCCTCCAGGCTCAGACCGATGTCACCGCGGACCTCAAGTTCGCGCACCTCGCCCTCTGCCATCTCGACGACCGCCCGACTGACCATTTGGATGGTCTCAATGTCGCTGTGGTCGGCTAGCAGGCGCATCGCTTTGGCAAGAAGCACGTCGCCCGAAAGCACCGCAGCCGTGTTGCCATAGATCGCGCTTGCGGTCCGACTGCCGCGCCGTGTGTCCGCACCGTCGATCACGTCGTCGTGCACTAGCGTCGCCATGTGCACCATCTCCAGCGCTGCGGCGACATGCACGAGCGAGACGTGATCGTAAGTGAGCCCCGTCGCACGGGCTGAGAGCACCGCGAGCGAGGGCCGGAGCCTCTTACCGCCCGCCAGCAAAGTCTGCTCGGTGCCGCCCTGAACGCTCTCGACCGGGGATCGCGCCTCCTTTCGCAGCACCTCTTCGACCTGTGCAACGACTTCGCCCAGCGAAGCGAGCGCAGATTGCTCCTTGACTGTCTGGAAGAGGCTGCTCAAGCCTTCACCCCCCAGTGCATGCACACGTTGCCGAAGTAGAGGTCGCGCCACCGCACGTCTTGGAAGCCCGCTTGTTCCATAGCCGACCGCATCTCCTCGCGCGACATAAAGACCGCTGCACTCTTCGGCAGATAGGTGTACGCCTCGCTCTTCCCGAACATGCGGCCGATCAGCGGCACGATCGTGTGGCACGTGGCCTCGCTGATGCGCCCGACGATCGGAATCCTGGGACGCGCCATGTCGAGCGTGACGAAACGCCCTCCAGGCTTCAAAACGCGCGCGATCTCGCGCAGGGCGACAGACACGTCAGGCAGGTTGCGCAGCCCCCAGCCGACGGTCGCCCCATCGAAGGTGCCGTCGCGGATCGGTAGTCGGCCTGCGTCTGCAAGGACGAGCCGGACGCCAGGGAACTTCTTCCGCGCCAGGTCGAGCATCGGCTGGCAG
>DATLWQ010000039.1:0-18056 GCA_035576225.1 Fimbriimonadaceae bacterium
CGGGCTCCTATGTCCAGGATCGGCCGGGCGGGGCAGATGGAGCCGACTGGTCGGGATTTTGGAAGGCGTTCGAAGACCGCCTCAGGCCCGAGCCTCTGTCTCCGCCGCCGAGCGATGTCCAAGGTGCGGACGTCTACGTACTGGCCGTGCATCTGGAGCCGAACACCTGGGCCGGCCACTACGAGTTCAAGTTGGGGAACCTACGCGTCGAGTGGGTGCTCCCGAACGCAACAAATCTGGCGAAGACCAGTTTCATACGAGAGGTCGGCCTCGGCAAGACCGTGCCCGGATGGGTCGGAGCCCTGTCCGTCGACACCGATGCAGACGGGAACAAGGTGCTCTACGAGCACGTCGACACGCTCTTCAAGTACGACCGATTCCACGTCGAGGTCGAGACGTCCGGGGACGTCGTGACGACCGACAAGATTCCGATCGAACTGTTCAGATCGCAGAACTCTGGAGACCCGAAGGAACTGACGTTCGGGAAGCACGTGCTCTTCGCTGAGCGGGTCAAGGGCAGCAAGCGCCTCTTCCGTACGCCGCTTATCCGACTCAACGAACCAGAGAGCATTTCGGGCTCGGCGATAGAGAGCGGCGAGCGCGTCTATTGGATTCCGCTTGCCCTCGGTGACAAGTTGGCCGCGCGGGTCGGCCCTTACGACGTGGCGAGGCAAGACGACATGGCCGTAGCCCAGATGTACGCCACGCCAGACAAGGTTGGCGCATTTTATCGCGGTTACGTCGCCCAGGCTGCGAAGATCGCCGGCGTCGAACTGCCGACGGACATCGATCGCGTCAGCGATGGGGTCCTGTACAACCAGGTGCTTAACAAGAAGTGGGACACGGTAGACAGCAAGCCTTTTGTAAGGGTCGGCGGCAGGTCGATCGATCTCACAGTCGAGCATCTCGCAGGCATGCTGCTCGTACGAGACCAGTTCATCAGATCGATGACGGAAGCCCTGCCGCGCATCCAAAAGATGCGCGAACAGATGCGCGACAACCCCAAGGCGTGGGGCCACGCAATCTGGGCGTTTCTCAGAGACGATGCCGCAAAGCCTGGCTCTCCAATAGGTGACATGAAGGTTCTGGGGTGGGATCCAGCGCGGGGAACGAGTACCGGCACCGGCACCGTGCCCTTCCGCAACGCATATGACGAAGACTGGCTGAACAAGACGTTTCGTGGATCTTTGGGCCAAGAGATCCAGTGGCAGGAAGACTCTGCGATGTTCGTCTTCAACGGATACGTCGACACGGCGGAGCAGGCGTTGCAGTACGCACAGTCGTTCGACGTCTCGAATCCAGACGCGAAAAAACTGCTCCTGCTGACGACAGTCGGAATGCGCGCGATGGTCGCCCGCGCGCGGCCGAACCTGCTCCATTTGATCGAAGACCCGGACGGGCTCAGACGGACTGGAATTGGGTTCAGGTGGGAGTACGACCGCTACGGTCGCCAAAGCCTCGCCCTTCTCGGAGACCTTGGCGACGAGTTCTTAAGGAACGAGGCCAGAGTCGATGCGATCAACAACGCCACCTCGTTTGTCCTGACCCTCGCTTCGTTCTTTGCACCCGAGACGACGGTCGGTGCGATCTTCAGCGTCGGCTCGACGGCCGCATCGGCGTGGATGACGCTGACTCGCAATCTGCCCGAGTTTCTTGGTAGGGAGGCCGACGTTCAGTTTGCGATCGGTGCCTATCTCGCCGTCGGCGAGCAGCACTACGTGGCAGCCAAGGTCAGAACGTCCCCCGGTTGGCAGGTGGCTCTAGATGTCGTCAACACCGCAGTCGATGTCGTGTCGACCATAGCCCTTTTGAGGGACGCCAGGGCAGCCTGGATCGCTGGTCAGCCGGACTCGACGGTCGTCCAAGCCTTTGCTGGCGGTGCGGAGTCTTTCCTCGACCAGCCCACCGAAACGCAGAAGTTCGCGCTTGCCCGATACGCAGAACTCGTAGAGAGCAAGACACTCGGCAATCCTCTGACGGAAGTTGAACAATCGATCGTCGAGAACGGCGACAAGACTCTTACGGCCCTGGCCGATCGCAAGCCCCGGTCCAGTTTCCGCTACATGGACGATGCCGCGCTCGACGGAAGAGTCGTCACAGTGACCGACGAGGGCAAGGTCGGCTTCATCTTCCCAGAGGGTACGTCGCTGACGAGGACGCTTCGCGAAGGCGATTCAGTGACCCTGGTTGACGTAGCGCGACCGGAGCCGTGGCGAATACCTACGGCGGGGAAGTGGGACAAGTTCGAAGTCCAAGGGTCGTTAGGCAGAGGAAGTTTCGCCCAAGTCTTTGACGTCAAGGCGGACTTGCGCCTTAAGCAACTTGCCGCGAGCGCAGGCGTCGATTCGGCCGCGGAGTCCTTTGCCCTCAAGGTGTACAAGGCCGGACCAGAAGGAGTAGCGGACATAGAACGCGCTCTTCAAGCGGAGAAACTATTGGCCGACGCTGGCATAAGGCAACTCAAGATCATTGATCATGGCGTCGGCCCCGACGGACTGCCGTACTTGGTTCAGGAGATCATGCCGTTTCCAGGAATCTATCGGCCGGTCGAGGGCCAACTCATGGAAGAAGGCATGCAGCGCGCCCTCCTCGGCTTGTACAAGAAACTGGCCGATAAAGGCATCGCGTTCTCCGACGGTCACAAGGGAAACATTTTCTTCGAAAAGATGCCGGATGGCACCTATACCTGCGGCATTCTCGACCAAGACCGTGTTTGGAAGTACGGAGAAGGGCTCCACACAGGTGCCTTCGATCAAGAGGGGCTCGCAACCACTTTAGAGATCCTGGAAGACCCCTGTAACGCAGATTGGAAGAGTTCGAGGATTTTCAGTCTCGAAGACAGCACGTACTCCCCCCGCGCCCACCTCTTGTTGCACATGGGCTACTGCCCATGGCCCAACGACGAATATTTCACGATGAAGATGCTCGAGCACCGTGGGTGGATCAAATTCAAAGTTCCCGAGCCTGGCGTTCCAGGGCACTTTGAAAGCGACCGACTCGACATGAAGGTCGTCAAGGAGTTCTTTCCGAAGATAGACGATCCGGCGAACATCAACACGAAGTTCGACGTTCCGGCACACCTGCAGCACCTCGTAGGCCCACCGCCAGAACTCCGGTCGCTCGCCACAGAACTGCGCTTGGACGACCTTCTACCTATCGACCTGCGCCCGCGAGGCGGTCCAATCGTTTCAGAAGAGATCCGCAGGCCGTTCGCCTTCGCCGCATGATCGGCGCCTTTCGGCGTGTTGCGGGCCAGGTCCAAGATTCCGGTAGGCACAGACACTTGAGTACAATTTCCGAGCAAGAGCCGCCTTAGCTCAGTGGTAGAGCAGCTGTTTTGTAAACAGCAGGTCGTCAGTTCGAATCTGTCAGGCGGCTCCACCGCTCTAAGACCCAAGGGTACAGAAACCAATCCGCGTTGTACAATCGTAGAACAGCCTGACGATGCACAGAAAGAGGGCCTTCACGCTGATCGAACTCCTGGTGGTCATTGCGATCCTCGCGATCCTGGCCGCCTTCCTCTTCCCGGTGCTCGCCAGGGCCAAGGAGACCGCCAAGAAGGCGCAGTGCATCAGCAACCTTCGACAGATCGGGTTCGCCATCGGCATGTACATGGCCGACTACGACGACGTCTTCCCAAACGCCGTCGACGCGGCGGACAAGGCGCGGCCAGAGATTTGGGAGCCCTTTCCTCAGTACCAAGCCCAGATCCAGAGAATGCCCCTCATGAACGAGGTCCTGCAGCCCTACACCAAGAGCCCCAAGGTCTTTTACTGCCCGTCCGACAGCGGCTCTCAGGTCCTCGACACCCACCCGTGGCTCCCCTTCCCGTCTAGCCCGACGATGCACGACACCTACGGGCTCAGTTACATGTATCGCACCGAGATCACCTTTCGGCACTTCTCCCAGTCCCAACTACAGCAACTCACGGACGTCAACGTCATGTTCGACGGCGCAGGCAACTGGCACGAGGGAGTGGCCCCGCTGACCCTCAAAGACTTTCAGGACGGCGCTTTTGAGGACAAGAGGGACAAGTTCCGCTACAATGTCCTCTACGGCGACTTTCACGTCAAGTCGGTGCGCTACCAGGGTCTCCAAGACGCCTGGAACACCAGCCTGTAGGAACCAAGAAGACATGCAGTACGAAGAAGTGTTCAAGAAGAACTACCTCGTCTCCGGCCTCTCAGACGAGAAGATCGCCGAAGTGGCCGCGCTGGCCGAGAACGGCTGCAAACTCGCCGGCGAGCCCCTCATCGAGAAGGGCGACAAGAGCGGCGACCTCTTCGTCATCCTCGATGGCACGGTCAACGTCTTCACGGCCAAGTGGGACAAGATCAGCGAGTCGGGCCCTGGCTCCGTGCTCGGCGAGGTCGCACTCGTCGACGCAGGACCGCGCTCGGCAAGCGCGGTGTGCAAAGGCCTGGTCCACTTCGCAAGGCTGCCTGCCAAAGAACTGCGCGCCTACATGGCTGCGAACAAGGACGTCGGCTTTGTGATGCTTGCAAACCTCTCTCGCGTCCTCAGCATGCGCCTCCGCCAGACCGCCGAAGTCATGGAGGACCTGCGCGCAAAGACCGCAGATCCGTGGCAGCACGCGCTCTAGGCCCGCCTCTTAACGCGCGGTTAATCTCACTTTAATATCCTGTCTCCGTCCCTTGGGACTGACGGAGGAAATCCAAGAAGTGAATAAGACGCTCCTGATAGCGTTGGCCATGACGGCACTGGCCTGCGCTGCGTATACAAAACCGTTCAACGACGCAGACAACAAGAAAGTCCGGGCCAAGATCGAGCAGGCACAGACCGACGCCAACGCCCTTTCTGCCCAGGCACGACAGGTCACGACCAAGATCGGCGAACTCGCCATCAGCGGCAAACTCCCCACGGACACCGCCGCTGTCGAGGAGATGAAGAGCCTCGTCGCCTCGCTTGAAGAGATCAACACGCGCCTAGCCACGCTCGAAGACAGCATCGCCGACCTCAAAGCGTGGGCGAAAGGCAAGGACATGTCCGACAAGAAGGTCGCGACCGCCCTCGGCGACGTTGACAAGATCCACTTTAGCAACTACCTGCAGTTTCAATACCGAGACGACAACAGGGCAGGCAAGCAGCAGCACAGTTTCGAGGCGCGCCGGGTTCGGCTCGGCATGTCGATGGATATCAACGACAAAGCCGTCGCAAAGGTCAGTTTCGACGCGGCCACAGGCGGAGACAGGGAGGGAACGCAACTCAAGGACCTGATGCTGATGTACAAGCCTGGCACCGCCGGCCTCACAATCACAGCGGGCCAGTTCGCGCTACCCCTCGGCTACGAGTTCGAGATGTCCAACAGCGTCCTCGAGATGCCGGAAAAGTGCCTCTACAACAGGACGACGTTCAACGACGAGCGCGTGCGGGGCGTCATGTTCATGCAGTCCCAGCCCGATGGAACCTCCTTCTACGGAGGCGTCTCGAACGCGCTGTCAACCCAGGACGCCGAGCAGGCGAACCTCGCACCAGGGACGGGCGGTCAACTCGCTGGGTTTGGCGGCCTCCGCTATGCAAAGAAGGACGTCCACCTAGGCGTCGGCTATTTTGCCGGCAAGCGCCCGCAGTTCACGGGTAACGGCGGCACTTCCCCCGAGGTCGACCGCAACTTCCTCTACGCAGAGGCGCGCTTCGAAAACGTGTTGACGCAAGGTCTGTACGTTCACGGCGAACTGATGGACGGCCACGACCGCGTCCCAAGTTCGACCGGTGCGCCAGGCAACACCGCGCACGATATGAGCGGCTACCACGTCGTCCTCGGCTACCACCTCGACCCCGACAACGAGGTGTTCACTCGCTACACCTTGTTCGACAAGAACAAGGACACGGCGGGCGACGCGGTCAAGGAGTACGCGTTTGGCTACCGCCACTTCCTCGGCGCGGGCACGGCGTTCACGCTGGCCTACGAGGTCGTCAACGACAACTCGGTCTCGAACAGTCCGTACGGCATAACCACCGCGCGGATCCAGTTCAAGTTCTAGGCACGTTGACGTTCAGATCGCTTTAAACCGATCACCACTCAAAGCGCTCAGTGAATGCTCTGGGCACATTAGACAGCAGAGCGGGCCGTCGCCTCCGGGTGGCGGCCCGTGTCTTTTGCTGGCATTGACGGCCCGTCTGCTCAAAGGCATCCACCCTGCTATGAAGTGGAGCATTGTGCAAGCCACGCACCTCACGGATTCGGTCTCAAAGTTGATGCGAGAGACCAAACGCCTCTATCACACCGTCAACAAACCCTCTACCAAGTCGGACACGGGAAGGGAAGGAGCAAAGAAGGCGTTCCAGGCGCGGATTCTCCGCTCACACAGGATCGTGCCTGGCTCTCGGAAGGAGCCAGGCACGACGATCGATCTGCTTGCCTAGGGCTGTCTCTTCCACTTCTGCGCGTCGTTCAGCATCTTCCAGTCCACTCGGAGCCCGAGTTGTCCTGTGAACGACGGGTTCAGTGGGTCGATGTTCACGCCGGTGTTGCGCATCAGGTTCTTGATCTGGTCCGGTGACCAGTCTCCTCTTCGGCGCGAGGTGTCTGCGAGGCACCCAGTCACGAACGGTGCGGCGAACGACGTCCCTGACCAGCCGACCGCGCCTCCCTCCCACCAGGCTCCAGCCACCAGCACCGAGGGCCCGGCGGCAAACGCGCTGGACTCGTAGTTGCTGAACGAGTCCTTTACGTCGTTCTCATCGATCCCGGTCACGGAGATCACTTTGGAGTACCGCGCAGGATACGTCATGCGCCTCTTGTTGTCGTTTCCGGCAGCAGCGATAACAGTCAGCCCGCGCGCCTGCACCCAGTCGAGAACGTCGCTCAGCGCCACAGGCGCATCCTGCGAACCGAGGCTGATGTTGGCGAATTCGCAACCGTTGTCCACTGCGAACACCAGGCCGCGCAAGATAGTCCAAGAAGTCGCGACACCGTCGCTGTCCGCGACCTTAGCGATCACGAACTTTGCATAGGGAGCGACCGTGGCGACGATGCTCATCACGAACGTGCCATGACCGACGCCCTCGTCTACCAGTCCGTTGTTGTTTGTGTCCACGCTCGTCGGTAGGTCGTACGCGTCCCCAGTACCGACGTAACCCTCGCTAGCGACCACCTTGTCCCACAGAACAGGCTGCATCGGTGAAAGCCCGGTGTCGAGGATCGCGACACGGACCACCTTCTCGCTTGCCATCAGCATCGGCGTAAGGCGCCAATGGATCTGGTCGAGATAGGCCTTGTTGTACTGCTCGCCGTGCGCCGTGTCGAAGACGACGGGGATCGTCCCACCGACGCGAGAACGGATGTCCTGTGGACGCTGCTTCTTGCTTTCCGGCGAATCGAACGGAAGTTCGTCTTCGACCCAGACCACGCGCGGATCGCTCTGCAGGCTCGACATGACCGAACTTAGGAGGCTCTGATCGACCGTGAACAGCACGAAAGGAGATCCGGGTGCCGTGTCTGTCAGCGTAATGCTATATGCGTTTGCGATGTCCGTCGCAGTTGACGGATCGGCGAGATTGGCAATGAGGTTGACCGTCTTGACGGTTCCTGCCGCGGAAACAAGGACAAAGGCGAGGAACAGTGCGGTGCTGGCGATGAGTCGTGACAGTTTCAAGTAGTGTGTCCTCCAAAGGTGACCATCGCTCCCCAATAGTAGGGATGCGGGTGGGACTTGCGCACGGTCCTCCGTGCAGATTGGACGGCGTCGATCAGTTCCACACCGCCTCTCAGTGATTCGTACAGGCTAACCGTGAACTCGCGGGCAGATTGGTCGTCGAGCGTCCAAGCGCTCGCAACGACAGACTCGGCACCGAGTGCGAGTGCGGCACGGACCAGCCCGTCCGGTTCGTTCACGTTAGAAGTGCTCAGCGACCCCGACTCGCAGGCAGACATCGTGACCAGGCGCGGCCTCATAGTGCCGCGCGCGATCTCCGCTGCGAATATCTCACCGTCTGAAAGTTGGAGCGCCGAAAACATTGGATTGCGCCGATTTATGCGAGCATGAGTGGCGATGTGAAGTACGCCGCTGGCTCTATTATGGAGCGACTCCCGCACTTCAGCCACTGTTTGGCAAACCAAAGCACCCGGTAAGAGTGCCAGGAGTTGCTCGATCTCATATTGTATATGAGGCAGTTTAGGGGTGTTTTGATACCAAATTGTTACGTCTTCTCCACTATTTAGTCCTCGATAGAGTCCAGAGAAAGCCGGCGCGAGCGAGATGAGCGGCTCGGTGCCGGGGCTCCTGGCATCAAACATCGGAGCCCACGGCACGCCCCACAGACCCATGTCGGGAGATACAGTCGTAAACTTGCCCGAAACGTCGTCGCCCAAAATCTCCCTGCCGAACTGCGCGATCGACGAAAGCGCACGATCAGGCCCGGCGTTCGGATTGACGATCGGCTCCATGAGGTCGAACTCGACCCAACGCAGACGATCGAGGAGGTTCTCGTAGGCGATCGCTTCCTTAGCCCGCCCCTTGCGCACTCGGTGGACGGTGCCCCCAGCAGTGATCAGAGTCACGTCAGAGTCGTCCCGCCCCAAAGCGCCCCTTTCGACTGTCACCAAAGGCTCCAGTTCGCGCCATGCCCTCTGCCACTCTCCGTACTCGGCCAGGGGCAGGCGTCGCGTGCTACCGTCTGTGTCGTCGGACGGTAGCGAGGCTCTGATCTCTTCGCGGACTCGCTCGAACTCGGCGACCACGCGGGGATCTAGTTCGGGACGCCTCGCAGAAACGATCTCGTCAATCAGCGAAGTGGACCGTGACCGACGGACGACGTCCAGCGCCTCTGCGACGCTGCCTTCTGTCCCGTCCGAGAGGAGCAGCCCCAGAAACTCGCGCAAGGCTGTGTCTTTGTCCTGCAGGAAGTGCTGCCGTGCGATCGTCGACCTCTGTAGGGCGCGGCTAGACCACACCTCCTCGGACATCCGACGGTACGCGTCCAGCCGGCCGCTCTCGGCGCACGTCCGTGCGTCAGCAGCCTCGACCCTCCAGGCAAGGTCCGCAAGACCGAACTCCCGTGCGTGGGTTCTCGCTTCGTCGACCAGCGACGCGTCTTGTGCGACCTCCGCAAGGGCACATAGCGTCTCACAGGTCGTGCGGCGCAACGAACTCTGCCGGAGTTCTTCGAGCAGGATGCGAAGCGAGTCCGCGTTCCGCCCGGCCGGATCGTTCAGCACGACGACGGCGCGGGCGAGCGCCGCTCCGGCCGCGTTCCCCAGTCTCCGGAACGAAGCGCGCGACCTCTCGCTGGCGATCAGCGCGCGCTCGTGGTTGCCGAGCATCGTCTCCGCATGGCTGACCCCGAGGAACACCTGCGCCACGTTGAACGAGAGGCCACGCATCCCCTTGCACAGCAGAGCGTCCTGAAACGCCTGCCTCGCTTCGACCGGCATATTGAGCCTCAGGTACGTCTCGCCCAGGAACTGCTCGTTCCTCGCGAAGTCCTCGCCGTCCTCCCACAGCGTGCCTCGCAGGGCCCGGAACGTCTCCAGGGCATCATCAAGCCGACCCTCCATAAGCGCGGCTTGCGCCAAGTTCTGGTCGCAAATCTGCACATATCGCGTCAGCCCGAGATCCTGGAAGATCTGCTTCGCCTGCTCAGCGGCCGTTGCAACGTCGCGCGGCGCACCAAAGTCGATCTGTGATGTTGAGAGCCCGAGCAAAGCCGCGCCCCTCTCGGCGGGGGACTCCTCAAGCATCGGCACGGCCCTCTCGAGCCAGACCCGAGCCTCGGTCACCTCGTCGGCCCAAAGGAGCGCGTTCCCCAGGTTCAGCGCCGCGCGACCTGCGTCGAGGGTTCGCCCCTCGGAAGAGAGCGCCGCAAAGATTCTCTCACCCTCTTCCAACGCCCGCTTCATCCTTCCCGCGCGCGCGAAAGAGTCGATGCTGCCGATGGCCATCGAGGCGTCGTCGCTGGTCTCCTCTGCTCTGAGGAACGCGTTGGCGCTGGCGCCCCACTTCGCTTCGGCCCGAAGCCGCACGCCACGGAAACGGTGCTTCCATGGTTCGCGGTCCCCGTCGAGCACCTCACCAACCTTCGCGAGCCTGACGGCGCCCTCGGGGTTCGATCCGAGCGACCGCTTGAGTTCCTCGAACAGCCGTTCTTCAAAGCCTGGCGGAGACTCGGCCGTCAGTTTGCGGGCCGCGACGAGCGATCGTGACTGCAAGATCGCCGCAATCCTCTCCGCGTCGGTCATTGGTCACCGGCAGGCGGCGGTAGAACGAGCGTTCGCCCCGCCTTTGTCAACGTGATCTCGGGGATCGCGTCGCAACGGACGAAGATCGCGAACCGGCCGTCTTCGTCGCACTTACCGACAGTGTCCTCGCAGATGACGTTCCAGCCTCCTCCTGGCGCCTGGCCACTGATGTTCCAGCCGTCGCCCTCTTGGGCGTAGAGGATCCTGACGGAGTCGTCCTCGTGCACGTACGATGCATGCACCGTCTCGGCTCCGAGGCTTCGGACCCCGCCTGCACCCAGGCTGCTCGCGACGAGCCGCATCAAGGAAGGCGTACCAGCAGGGAAGATCTGCCGAAGGCTTTCCCGCAGTTCGGGTGGGGCTATGTGCCACTCGGACTTGAGCGCAGCAGCAATACGCCTTAGGCCTGAGAGCCGCTCAGCCTCCCTCGCTGTCAGCCTCCCAAGGCTGCTCTCGTCCTGCTCGCCCAGGGCGACAGAAACGAGCGCCTGAAGTCTCTCGTTAGGCTTGTGTCTCATCACTCTTTGCTTCTGAGCCGCTACCGGCCCCTTTTGATACGTCCTCCTCGAAGAATCCGGCCTTAGCCAGGTTCGAACGCAGGGTCTCGATGCACCGAGCACGGGTTGGGCCGATCGACCCGATCGGGATGCCCAGCCGGGTCGAGATCTCCGTGTAGGAAGGCTCGTCCTCCAAATAGAGCGCACGCAATAGGTCCTGGCACTTCTTCCGGAGCGTCTCGAGCGCGTTCGTCACCGTGAACACCGACTCCGCGACCGACGCGACCTCGTCCGCAGCCTCCTCCTCTGCCACCAGCGTCTCCTCGAGCCCGCGGTCCTCCGCATCCAGGTTGACCGTCCTGCCGGCGATCCGTTTGACCCTCAGGGCCTCGCGCGAGGTCGTCACCGAGAGCCATCCGGCCAGCGCCTCCGGCTCGTCGATCCTGTCCAGGTTCTGGAACAGCCTGAGGAACACCGTCTGGGTCGCGTCCTCCGCGTCGGCATGGCTGAGCCCGACGCGCCGACAGATCGAGAAGACCAGATTGCTGAACCTGTCGACCAAGACGTCCCAGGCCCGAGGATCGCCTGCGCGACAGCGCCCAACGAGCCTCGCAAGATCAGTGCCGTGGGATTTGGTAGGCATCTGGCGAAATGAGTGTATCACAGGGCCCGCGCCCAGCCTCTGACCAGAAGACGGGCGCCGAGCGTCCGTGTTCGGAGACTGCATATGAAAACCAAAACATTGATCGTGACACTGCTCACCCTCGCTGTCTTTTCGCTCGTTTTTGCGGGCGGCGTCGAGTTGCGCTTCCAGGCCAACCTCAGTGGCGTTGGCAAGGGCAAGGCACAGTACAGGGAACGCCAGCAGAATGTCGGCGTCCAATACGAACTGTCAGTCGAAGGCGAGAACCTCGCGCACAACGCGACCTACACCGTTATGATCGGTTCGGACATCTCCTTCAGCGTCACCACGGACGCGTTCGGCAAGTTCAACTTTGACGACCGCGAGTTCGCCGCCTCAGGGCTCGGTATCACGTCTGGCACGACCGTCGCTGTCGTCGACGCTAACGGCAACACCGCGCTCGCAGGGACTTTTCAACAGAACTAAGTCCGAGAACATCCAACCGCACTGCGCCCGCCCCCTGACTGACCCACAACGTCGCGGTCGGTCTAGGGGGCTCGGGCGATAGAGGCCACTTGCCCAACTTGCCGGGGGTCAGCCCCCGGCGTTTTTTTGCCTCAGGAAACTCGCCGTCGCAGAGCGAGCGTTACTTGCCGAGCATCTCGGATCGGAGCCTCTGGATTGCTCGCCCGATCGGCTTGTTCGCCGACTCCTTCCAAAGGCTCGTCCCCTCCAGCCGCAGCGCCATCACGCTCAAGATCCACGCCTGCGTCCAACCAGTCTCGATGCTCCATGCGCCCCACCCCGCGTCCCCGTTCGAAGCCCAGTAGTCCCACCGCCCAAAGTCGAACGCCCTGAACCATGCACCGTTCAGCCATGGGAACCTCTCGCTCCTGATCTGCGTGCGCACGAAGTATTTCTCGATCTTGTCCGCCGCGACCTTGTACTTCTCCTCGCCCGTCGCTCGGTACGCCTCGTTCAGCCCCAGAAACACAAAGTTGAGCGTGTAGAGCGAGTCGGTCGCCTTGTCACCGTTCTGCTGGATCAACGGTGCCTCGTTCTTGCCGTACTCCGCGTTGCTCGCAGCGGCCTTAAACATCCCGGCGCTGGGTGAACCAAGCCGCTCCGGGATCGCACCGGTCGCCTCGTCCTGGTCTGCAAGCAACGCGTCGGTCACGTCCGAGAGCCACTTGCGGTGTTGCGGGGTGTCGTCCACCCGAACGAGCCACGCCAGCGGCAAAAGCATCCGCCCCCGCTCCTGCTGCAGCCCGTTCGTCCATCGCCACTTCTTCTCCCCCTCCTGCATCACCTCTGAGATCGCATCGCGCGTCCGGTCCAAAAAGATCTGTTCGCCAGACTGCGCATATGCCCACAGGAAGCACGCCCAAAGGTAGGCCTGGTAGTGCGGCGCATAACTCCGATAGTCCTCGTTGAACAATGCCTTCCAACCGCTTGCGACAAGCGGCCCCATGTCGATCCTGTCGTGCCGAAATCCGCGCTTGCCGGTCGTACGCAGGTTCGCCCAAAGGCAGTTCGCGACACGGTCATAGATCTCGGGCATGTCCACGGACCCGGCGGCGAGGATCGTGCCGAGCATCGCGCGCGCGTTGTCGTCGCCGTAAAACACTCCGTACCCGTCCATGTCGCCATAGTAGTGGTGTACGTCGTTCCAACCGAGCAGCCCATAGGCGGGGCTCTTCGGGTCGGCGCGGTCACCCTGCGAATGGATCGAGCGCGTCCACAGAAAGTCGCACAGGTTCTTCGCGATCGCCTTGTCCTTTGCGCTGCCGGTTCTCGCTCCAACGACCGCGAAGGCGCCGGCCGTCTCCCCGTTGCAGTCCGACCGCCGCCACCACCGAACCATCTGCTCGCCGTCCAGGGCGATGTTCGACGAAAATCCTTCGAGCACGCCGTACGACCCGTCGCCGCACGGCCAGTCGTCACGCGGCCGCGGGGCGACCCGGTCGGTGAACGCCGCCGCCTTCTCATACTCGTCCTCCCAACTCTTGTCGACCAGCATCTTCGAGTTGACGTACCAATCGATCCCAGACTTGAGGGCCAGTTGAACGTCCGCGCTCCCTACATTGGCGCCCTTTGCAAAGGCAGGATGGACCGCGGCCCGCCAGTGCAGCGAAAGGTCGCCGACGCCGAGCCATGCGAAGATCCGGTCCCACAGTGCAGTCCATCGGTCGGTCGGAGCGAACCTTCCTGTGACGAACTCGCTCAGTTTCGAGGTCGCGATCAAGATCGGCGCGTCCTTGTCCTCGAACAGCGCAGGGAAGGTCTCAACGCCCGAGAACCCATAGGTCGCAGTGTCGAACCCCGCGAGCCTCGCATAAACGATCCACGGGTTCTCCGCCTTCACGGGCAGGAACACCGCGCCCTGCTGTTTCATCAGGTCGAACCTATGCAAGTCCGTCCCTAGACTTTCTCGAGCGACCGCCACCCGCTCCCAATGCGTCTCTTGCGGCTTTCCGAACTCGTACCCGTCGATCTTGTCCGGAAACTCAACGTAAACGTGCAGCCCCTTCTTGCGCGCGACGCTCGCCAAATCGCTCGGCATAAGCGTTGTATAGGTGGGATAGTCGTCAGCGAGAATGAGCACCGCATCACCGCGAACAGACCGTTCGAGCGCGGACTCAGCGTTCCGCAAAACCCTGAAGTTCGCTCCGCTCGTCTTCAGCACGTCCACCAGATCGCTGTGCCCGTTCGTGACTACCAGAAGGGAAGGGGAGGTAGCAGTCACGAGCAACAGGGCGCAGAGCATGTCCCCTATCTTATCTCGCACAAATCGTCAGTCTGCTCTCGCAATCGTCGCGCTCCCCCTTTCACACACGATCGTGTATCGCTGGCCCAAGACATGCAACCCCGTAAACGTTACACGCTTCCACGCAGCAGGGAGGTTCGGCCTGAACACGAGCCAACGTCCGTCTTTCAGCGCGATCTTCGCCTCGTCCTTTGGTGTGTCGTCCACGATCCTCGCACCCATGAATCCATAGATCACCGCGTTTAAACACCCTGCGGCTCCAGTAGCAAAATAGGTCAGGTCCCGTCGCCCTGTCCGCTCAGAGAACAGCAACAGCGGGTTCCCCTCCGTGTAGCGCATCCAACTCTCTCGCCATTCCTTGTACGCCCCTTCCGCATCGCCATAGCGCGCTCTGATCAGCGCGTACACGCTTAGCGACATCGCCGGCCCGTCCGGAGAGTCCTTTCCCTCGAACCGCTCCAAGAACTCGAGCGGCTTCGCCACCAGGTCGTCCCGCTCCAGCGGCCACAGGATCAAAGGAGCCGCCGCCTGTTGGTACGCCTTTTCAGGATCACCTTTATATGCAACAAGTTCACCGCTACTGTTGCGTGGATAACCCATGTTAACGTCTTGCCCAAGAAACCGCTTGATCGCCCAGTCAGCAGCCGCGTTCGTGTACAAACAGTCGTCCCCCTCGAACCATTCGTCCACGCCCGTCACGTCGAGGATTTCGCTCTTCCCATCTGGAACGCGCGCGACCCGTTCAAGATAGTGGCGAGCGACAGCCCTGCCAACGCTCTCCGCGTCCTCGCGATCCACCAGCCCGAGAGACGCGGCGAAGTCCAGCCCCCACGCGACGTCCGCAGAAGTGTGCTCCTCCTTCTTAGTCGGCCCGGTGCTGTCGTCCTCGCCGACGGGCCCGCTCTGCCACGGGTAGCGGTACGCCTTCGCACCGCTATAGGTCTTGATCCGGTACCTACCTGTCTCAGCCGCCTGATCCGGATAGACGAGAGCCAGTGCTGGCACGATCCAGCAGTCGGCGTCCCAAAAAACGTCGCTCCCGTACGTCCTGTTGCTCGGACCGAACGGCGTGGCAGCCCCGCGCGAAGGAACGAGGTGTGCCAGGTAATAGATGAACGACTGGATCGCCTGAGTGTCGGCGTCCGAACCTTCGATTGTAATCGTCGGTCTCTCCCCGTGCTGCACAGGCGCCTCCGTCCGATCACCAACAATAAAAAGCGTCTCCCTGCCTGCGGTCAGCGGATGCAGCCGTCCCGCGGGGTCGACGAACATCCCGTGCTGGCTCGAGGTCACGTACCACTCGCTCTCCAAAGGCGCGTCGTCGTGCCGTATGTTCTTGATCCTAAGTTGCGTCCCTCCCAAGACTTGGATCCACGATGTCGTCAACATGCCACGCTTCATGTCCAGCGTTTGTGAATATCGCTCGCCCCTCTTGACGTCGATCCGCCTTCCATCGTACATGAGTCCCCCGGACTGCACATCGATGTCGACAAGCCCCTTCGTCGAGTCGAGCCGCATCGCCTCTACCACAGTGCCGTCGCGACCGATCCGTGCACCGACGCTTCCGTTTCCCAAGTAGGCGGGGGTTTCGATCTTCGGGTCCCTGCACACAAGGATCCAAGGGTCTACGCGCAGAGACTTCGTCGGCGCCGCGCCGCGCGAGCACCCAAGCGTCACGACAAGCGCACTACACCAGAGAAAAACTCTCGACCGTCTCATACTCCGGCCCCTCCTTCGTCAGTGTGCTCTTCACCAGGTCGAACGAACGCACCTCAAAAGGCTCACACGAGTCGATGCTCGCCGCCGCGAGCGCGCGCTTGACGACTTTGGCGTTTCCTGGCATCCTGCTGTTCAAGCGTCCAAACGTCACGTGCGGGTAGTACCTCCTCGTCTCCTTAAACGCCGCATGAGCGAACACAGTGTCCGAAATCCGTCTCTGCGTCCGCTCGAGCACACCGACTTCACCGGTGACTCCGCCCGCCAGAACCTTCGGCACGTTAGTTTCGGGCAGTCGTACCAGCCCGCTTATGCTCAGACTGACCGCCTCGCCCTTCACGCCGCGCAGTGCGTCCACGACCTCTCCAGTCTCCTCCATCTCCCCTAGAAAGTAGAGCGTCAAGTGCATCTGCTCCCGACTCGTCCAGCGATAGAACCCCGCAGCCTCACTCTCGATCGCCTGCGCCGCAGCCTCAAGAGCGTCCTTCGAAGCCTCCGGGATCTGTACCGCCAAAAAGCACCGCACGCCCCATTCTGACAGCCGCCTTGTCTTCGTGGAGGGCCACGCTCCTACTGCTCGCGACGATGTCGGAGTCCGCACCACTGTAGCCGCAGGCTTCAGCCTGCGCGCGCGCGTTGCTTATGACTTCATCAGCGACTTGAAGAACTCCACCACCCGCGCACCGGCGTCGCTAGGCGGCCGGTGCCCGCCGTCATAGTCCCACACCCACAACGGAGCCGTGCCTGAGTACACCTGCGTCCCGTCGTCGCGCACAGTCGGGTCGCCGCAATCGTTCCGACGCACCGCAAATCTCGTGAACAGTTCCATCGATCGAAACGGCACCAACTGGTCGTCTTTGCCAGCGAGCACGAACATCGGTTTCACCGGTGCATTTCGGAACCACAGCCCGCCAGGAGCGCACGCCCCCGCGAACCCCGCGAACTTGTCACCGCGCTCAGCCTGAACGACCCACGTGAACAGAGAGCCGTTCGAATGACCGGTCACAAACGTCCGCGAAGGCGTCGCGCCGAATTCCTTCTTCGCCCAAACTAGCATCGCGTCCACGAACTTCAGGTCGCGGTCGTCCAGTTGCCCCGGCGCTCCTTGCCACCCCGCCTTCGTCCCCTCAGGATCGGTCTTTCCCTTCCAGCCCGGCAGGCCCTGCGGGTACACGACGACCGCCTCCGGCCAACTCTTTTCGTACCGCCACTGGATCGCAGCCTGTCGCGAACCCCCGCCGTGCCCGTGAAACATGAACAGCACCGGCGGATCCTTCGCCGCCTTATCCGGTCGGAATACGAGCGCAGTTCGATCCACGTACCCAACGTGGAACGTCACGGTCTCACCGCCGAGCAACTGCCCGGCCATCGCCAATGCAAGCAGGGTCGTCATACAAGCAACTGACGAAAGGCGCGCGCGACTGTTCGGACGTCCTACCTGCCCGCTTCAGCCACGAACAGATCGATGTCCTTCTCGATCACAGAAAGCGACCCGGCCCAGAACGACTCTGACCGAATATCGATCCCAAACCTCGAAGCGAGTTCAGCCGCGTCGAACATCCCCGTCGACGAAAGCAGGTCGTCGTACCGGTCGTGGAACCCGTCCGGTGAAGACTCGTACACAGCGTAGAGCCCCAGCGAGAACAACAGACCGAACATGTACGGATAGTTGTAGAAGT
Organism: Fimbriimonadaceae bacterium; assembly: GCA_035576225.1. Lineage (GTDB taxonomy): Bacteria > Armatimonadota > Fimbriimonadia > Fimbriimonadales > Fimbriimonadaceae > JADFMN01. The sequence goes on from DATLWQ010000039.1 coordinate 17,483, forward strand.
GCCGCCCCGAATAGTAGTGCGGCTTCACCGCCCACATATAAGGGTGATAGGAAGACAGCCCGTCGCCGTACGTCTCCTTCTGCGCGCCCTCCATCACCGAGCAGAACTCCGCCGCCGACAGTTCTCGCGCAGGACGCTTCTCGAACACCGTCTTCTCAAAGATGAACCGAGACGTGATGTCCACCACCGTCTGGCACGCACCCATGATCGAAGCCTCCAAGATCGCCAGTCTCTCTTGTCCAGAGGTAGCAGCGATCGCCCGCCGCTTGATCACCGTCTCGCAGAAAATCGAAGCCGTCTCGGCGAGCGTCATCGGCGTCCCGCTCTGCATCGCCGTGCGGTCCTTCAGGCAGAGGTTGTGATACGCGTGGCCCAGTTCGTGTGCCAAGGTCGCCACCGACCCGAACGACTCCTTGAAGTTCATCAAGATCCGCGACTCGTCGTACCGGGAACCCATGCAGAACGCGCCGTCCCGCTTTCCAGCGTGCGGCGGCACGTCCACCCAGTTCTCTGCGTACGCCCGCGCCGCCAGGTCGCCCATCTTGTCGCTGTAAGCACGGAACCCCTCCTCGAC
>DATLWQ010000040.1:0-6573 GCA_035576225.1 Fimbriimonadaceae bacterium
CCCCAGTGGGCGACGATGCCGACGGTGGCGCAGGAGCGCCACCCTCCCCAGCGGGCGACGATGCCGACGGTGGCGCGGGAGCGCCACCCTCCCCAGCGGGCGACGATGCCGACGGTGGCGCAGGAGCGCCACCCTCCCCGAGTGGCACCGAGGCGCGAAACCCTCGCAGCAGGAATCTTGACAAGTTGAGTGCGATCGAGATCGTGCGGCTGATGAACGAGGAAGAGGAGGCCGTGCTCACGGCGCTGCGCTCTGCCGAACCGGGACTTGCGAAGGCGGCGGAGAAGGCGGCGGAGGCGTTCATGGCTGGCGGCCGCGTGGTCTATGCGGGCGCGGGAACGAGCGGTCGGATCGCTACGATGGATGCGGCGGAGATGGCGCCGACCTTCGGGATCGAGCCTGATCGGTTCGTGGCGGTGTTCGCGGGAGGGCTCGCGGCGCAGACGAAGAGCACTGAGCGGGCGGAAGACGACGAGAGCGAAGCACGCGACGCGCTCGCCGCGATTGGGCTCGGTTCCTCCGACGTCTTGATCGGCCTGGCCGCGAGCGGAACGACGCCGTACGTGTTGGCGGCGATTTCTTATGCGCGCGACGTCGGAGCGTGGTCGTGCGGGATTGCGAACAACCCTGGGACTCCGGTGCTCGAAACGGCTGACTTGGGAGTGCTTCTTGACACAGGGCCGGAGGTGTTGACCGGGTCTACACGGCTGAAAGCGGGCACGGCGCAGAAGTTGGCGTTGAACAGGATCTCGACTGCGGCGATGGTCTTGTGCAGAAAGGTCGTCTCGAATCTGATGGTGGACGTCAAGGCTTCGAACGAAAAGTTGCGCGGCCGGTGCGTCCGGATCGTGTGCGAACTGACCGGGATGGGGGAAGACGAAGCGCGAGAGGGACTTGAGAATTGTGGCTGGAACATCCGGAAGGTGCTTGAGCGGGAGCGGTAGTTTCTTTTCCTCACCCCCTAGCCCCCTCTCCCTTGGATGCAATGGAGAGGGGGGACCGATTCCCTACATCTTGAGGAGTTTGTTGAGGATTGCGGCGAGGCGGTAGCCGGCGAGGGCGGCGCGCCTCATACAGATGTCTTTGCCTTTGGTGATGTAGTTCGCGTCCGGGGTCTTCCCTTCCGGCGTGGTGTAGCAGAAGTCCTTTGAGACCTTGTAGCCGGACTGCACCCAGTCCTCGGGGTTGAGGTCCTTGACGTCGTTTGAGAGAGAAGTCATTGAGTACTTGGCGGTGATCTGGTCTGCGATCTTTTCGACCGCGGCGTCTGCGCCGGACTCCCAAAGGCGCATCGGTGTCGCAAAAAGCGTGCAGCCCGCGTCCCACACGCGGTGGAGGTTGGTGTTCCAATCGGGAAGCACGGTGCCCGGTGTTATCGAGAAGTCGTTGCCACCGCGGTCACCGTTCGGAAGTTTGTCCGTGACGCGCGATTCGGCGTGGAGCGGCTGGTGAGCGTCGCCCACGAAGTGGAGGATGAAGCGAAGTGCCTCGGCGCGCTGCGCCTGTGTCGACTTCTTGTCCTTGAACTGCGTTTCGAACTTGTTGATCGCGAACACCACGTTCTCCTCGTCGGGCTTCAATGACGTCGGCTTGCCGTCGGCGCGCCAAAAGACGTCCTTGTAGTGCCATGGGCCGGTCTCGTTGTGCTGTGAGCGCCAGTCGTCGGCCCAGTAACTGGCCATTCTGATGTTCTGGTATTTCACATCGACGCCAATTTTGAGCAGCGCGTCGACTCGGTGGCGAACCTGTGGCGTGAGGTTGCGGTATGCAATCGTGCCGATGACTCCGTGACCGATGTCGCTCCATGCGAAAGCGCTTCCCGTTGAAAGCGCGACAGCGAAAATCGTTGCGATCTTCTTCATATCAGCCTCTCTTGGTTTAGTGTGTCCTTTGCTTCCTCCCAGAGTTTGTCCCATTCTTCGGGGTCAAGTTCGTTAAGGGGCTTATAAGAAGCGCGCTCCATTGCTTGGAACCGGTTGGTGAACCTGTCCAGCATCGTCCGCAGCGCGTCCTCAGGTTCAATTCCCGCCCACCGGGCGATATTGACCGCGGTAAAGAGGAGGTCTCCGACCTCTGCCTCGACCTCTTCTTGATCCTGGCCCTCCAGGGCGGCACGGAGTTCCCTTTCTTCTTCGTGGAGTTTGTCCCAGACCGCTTCCCTGTCCGGCCACTCGAAGCCGTTGCGGGCGGCGCGCTTGCTCACCTCGTATGCACGCAGGAGCGCGGGCATCGCCTTTGGGACGCCGTCGAGAACAGAGTGGGTGCCCTTTTCCTCCTTCTTAATCATGTCCCAGTTGTGGAGGACTTCGTCGGTGGTGATGTTTTGGTAATCGGGTTCGGATTGGGCGCCGACGGAGCGGCGCCCTCCACTTGGGGGGAAGACGTGCGGGTGGCGACGGATGAGTTTTTCTGTGACGGTGCGCGCGACCTCGTCTGTGTCCCAGCGTCCTTCGATAGCCTCCATCTGCGCGTGCATGATCGGTTGCAAGAGGACGTCGCCGAGTTCCTCCTTCATGCTGCTGCCATTGTTGTCGTCGATCGCTTGGATAAGTTCGTAGGCTTCTTCGATGAGGTGTCGCTTGAGGGACTCGTGCGTCTGTTCCTGGTCCCACGGACAGCCGCCAGGGCCGAGGAGCCGGTCGACGACCCACACAAGGCCGTAGAGGTTGCCGGGGTTTTCGTCGCTGATCGCGGGGATGACAAGGATCGCGTGTTCTAGGCTCTTTTCAACCCTCCCCCCTGTTCTCCCGATTTCATCGGGATCACAGTCCCCCTCCCTAGGTGCAAGGAAGTGGGATTTCGGGACTAGGCTCTTGGATTGTTCGCACCCCCTCCCTAACCCCCCCCCAAGGGGGGGGGAACTTGGGGACTCTAGGATCTCGGCGAGCGTGATGGGGCGCGATTCGTCACCATCGAGGAGCCAGGACTTGGCATCGCCGGGATACTGCCTTAGAACCGCACTTGCTAGTTCGCCGAGGTCTGAGAAGCCGGTGAAGACCTGGTGCGCGCGGTGGTCGGCACGAAGGACGTGCGGCGCGACGTGGACCTGGTACGCGCCCTGCAGTCCGAGGATCTCAAGGGCACGCACTCGTTAGCCGCCTCTTCCGAAGAACTGTTTGATGTCATCCGCAAACGGGAAGTTGCCGAACTCGAGGACGGCTTTCTTGCGAAAGTCCTCCATCAATTGGAGGATGTTGTTCTTGGCTGCGCCGCGATCCTTCATGAGGTCGTCCCGTATTTCGCGCTTGAGCGCGTCATCGAGAGGGAGGATCTTGGGTTCGAGGATGTCCTCAACCTGGAAGCGGGCGAACTTTCCGTTCTGCTCGACCCAGGGCGTCACCTGGCCCTTCTTGGTCGATGCGATGGCGGTGCGCGACGCGGGGATGAGGTCGCCTTCACTGATCGTTCCGATCTTGCCACCGTTGAGTTTGGTGAGGTCGATGCTGAATTTGGAAGCGACGTCCTCGAACTTGTCGCCTGCGGCGATCGCGTCGTCGACGGGCTTCTTGTCGTCCTCGGACTGGACGAGGACCATGCGCAGCTGGTAGCGCTTGGGGAGGGTGTAGAGGCGGGCAAGGTTGTCCTTGTATTGCTTTTCGACCTCGAAGTCTGTGACCGTGACGCCCTTTGTGACGATGTTGAAGTCGCTGAGATCGACTAGCACCTTGCGCTTGAGATCAGCCTCGGTGAATCCCAGTTGGATCATCGCTTTGTACTGTTCAGGATGCAACTTGAGCCGCGTGGCGTACTCGTCGTCTACGTCCTTTTGGGTTGGAGCGACGCCTTGTTCCTTGGCGAGTTGGATGATGAGTTCCTCTTCGATCAGCCAGCGGAGAGCGAGATAGCCGGGATAGACCTGGACGAATCGGCCGTCGGTGTCGACGGAGCCGAGCCCGGGCTGGATCTCCATGCGCGAGTAGTACTCGCGTCCGAGGATGGGATGGCCGTTGACCTTGACGACGACGCGGTCGGGGTCGACCTGGGCGTGGGCGGCAACGGCTAGGGCTGCGAGGGCTATGACGGCCTGGGGTCTCATGGATTGTTGGCTCCTGTGTGCATTCTGACGGATGGGCGCGGGATTCGGGTCTGGGGTCTCGGGTATGGGGCTAGGGGTCGTGGTCGGCTGCCTGTTTTTTCGACTCGTACGCCGGGGCGTATTTCTTCCTAGTTTGTCGTTCACAATGGTCTTGTGAGCCCTCTCTTGCTTGTACTAGCGTTTGCGGTGCAGAGTCCGCCTTTGCCGGGGTACAGCCTGGCGTGGCACGACGAGTTTGACGGGACGGCACTCGATACTACGAAGTGGGAGTATCGCGGTCTGGGGCCTCGGCGCGATGCGATCAACACTCGGGACGCGGTGACGGTCAGTGGTGGAATGCTGCACATCACGACCACGAAAGTCGGTGACGAGTACCACACGGGGATGATCGCGACTTCTGGGAAGTACTCGACGGCATTTGGGTATTTCGAGGCGCGGCTCCGGTTGCAGAAGCAGGTGGGGCACTGGTCGGCGTTCTGGCTGCAGTCGCCGCAGATGGGGCAGGTCGGCGATCCGCAGAAGTTCGGGACGGAGATCGACGTGATCGAATATCTGCGGCGCGAGGAGGAGACGGCGCAGATCAACCTGCACTGGGACGGGTACGGCAAGAACCACAAGCACGCGGGCACGCAGGCGCACGTCGACGGGCTCGGCTCCGGGTTCCACACTTTTGGGCTGGAGTGGACGCCTGTGGTGTATCGGTTTTTTGTGGACGGTCGGGAGGTGTGGAAGACGGACAAGGCTGTTTCACATTTGGCGGAGTTCATGCTGCTGAGCATCGAGGTCGGGGACTGGGCGGGGGACATCAAGGGGGCGGAGTTGCCCGACGGGATCGACGTCGACTGGGTGCGGGTTTGGAAGAAGGAGGGGTGAGGCCCGGGTGCGCTATCGGCAAGAGAGTGCAACGGCTAGATGCTTTCTCGAGCTGGTCGCTCAGACACTGGTTTGCAGTGTTTGTCGATGTAGGTCATCTTCACGTTCGAGCGCTCCAATTGGTCGAGGAAGCCCTGATACTTCTCGTCAGAAGCAAACCACTGAGTTCCGAAGGTGACTGAGCCACGGCTTGATGTTGTGAGTTTGACCGAGTAGGGCCCGACTTCTGCGCTGTTAATTTCTCTCACTGGGACAGTCTTTCCCCAAAGGACGTGGTTACCTTGCCACGTGATTTGACCGATGTACTCGTTAAACACGACGCCTTTGTAGATGCGACCTCGACGGAGCGCAAGCAAGAACTTTCTAGCCAAGTACAGAACGATTAGCGCGCCGAGTGCTATCGATGCAAGCATCGTCTGCAACACGTGTCGCTGTACGAAGTCCGACAGCAAGAGAAAACTCCCCACAAAGAAGACAGAGCCGAGCATCAACGGGGACCACAGGAGCGAGAGCAGAGTCTTCGAGACTTCTGACGTTATGTCGTGTGGACTTGCAAACGGGCCCTCTGACACACTTGCCGCTGGCTGGCTCTCGTCGTCGAAATAGGCGACTTCACATGGGAGTCGATCAACGACCTCGCAGAACCTCTTCCGAGCATCTGCTGAAGCAAAAACGTTCGTAGGCAACTTCAGTCCATCTATGTCGCTGAACTTCTTGCTGGTGATGTTGACCTTGTCGTGATAAACGAAAACCTTGGACTTCGCGTGGTTCAAGTCGATCGATACCTGCTGGAGGATTTTGGGCTTTCGACCAAGCGCCCAGTCGGTTTCAGTCAGTACCCCACCGGTCAACCGAAAGGCCTTCGTGACGGGCTCGCTCTTTCTTCTATAGACCCATACCCGGCGGTTCGAGAGGTCCGAGGTTATGAACGGGTGGAAGAAGAAGACGACTACCATGGCCGCAGCACCGAACCAGCCAATCGGAGAATGACCGTCGAATAGTCTAGGATCCTGAATGTAGGCCATCACGACCGCCAAGGCGAGCGCGAACGGTATGTACCACGAATATCTGCGTCGTTTGGCGTCGTACTGTTGCGTGACGTCCGCGCCGTCGATGAAGATGGCGAGCGGGTCAGGCTGGAATGACGGCCGCGTTTTCTTGCGTTTCGCCAGGCCGTGTTTTCGGTTCATGGAGGTGGACCCATGACCGCTATGTTCCTCTCTTAATGCCCTTCTCATCGCTCGCGGATTGCGGGGATTTTACCTGTCGCCTCCTATCGGCACCCTCATGTTCGTTCGTGGCAGCGCACTCTGGCTGGCTGACTATGACGCGAGCAGGCACGAGCGACGCCCTCATTGGCTCCTTCGGACAGGCTCAGGATGACGAGGAGGGGAAAGGACTCCTAATAGCTTGCCCCTCACCCTAACCCTCTCCCCAGGAGATGGGGAGAGGGGAAATCTCTACACCTTCCCGAGCGCTTGGTCGAGGTCGGTGATTAGATCCTGGGCGGATTCGATGCCGATGGAGGCGCGGACGAGGTTGTCGAAGATTCCGACGGACTCGCGGACCTCTTTCGGCATCTCGAAGTGGGTCATGGTGGCGGGCTGTTCGACGAGGGACTCGACGCCGCCCAGCGACACTGCGAGGACGAAGAGCTTGGTGGA
>DATLWQ010000041.1:0-2651 GCA_035576225.1 Fimbriimonadaceae bacterium
GGTACTGGATGTTCCCCGGCGGCGCCTACTCCCTGGAGTGGTACCACGACTGGTTTCGCGATGGACAGGTGCGGGCGAGTCCAGAGGCGTACTACGAAGCGACGGAGAGCCTGTTGCCCGCCTACGTCCGCGCGAACTTCGCGGGCACGTTCGAGCTCGTCGATTACGAGCGGCGGGAGGTCGGCGGCCGTCCAGCGGTTCGCTTCCTTGCGAAAGGTATACGAGACGGCCTTCCCGCCCTCGTCACTGGGACGTCCATCTGGTTTGGCGATCGCATCGCCTTGGCCCTTCACAGCCTTCGCATCCCCGACGACGCGTCGGGCCCGCCGGACCAGTTCGTCCACTGGCCTCGCTACGACCGGTTCTGTGAGTCGATCCGGCGCCTCGATGCCCCTGAGTGACCCCTGGAGGGTCTACCGCCTGGCAATCGACACCGTTCGCAGGTACCGGCGGCACGACCTCTTGTCGAGCGGGGGGCAGTAGGGTTCGGCTAAGGCAGATGCCCGAGTCCTTCCATGCCTTTGCCTTCGATCCAGATGAAGGCTTCTTGTCCGCGATTCGAGTAGCTCCCACCGACGACGCGCGAACCATCCCCGGAAACTCCCAGAGCCCAATCCCCGGAGAAGGCGAAGAACCAGTTCGAGTAGGTGTTGCCACCGCGAAGATCTCCAAGGGATTCAACACCCTCACCCGCAACCCAGCGAAAGGCCTCCGACCCATCCCGACCGACCACGACGGTTCCGTCGGACGAAACCGCGTTGGCACGCCCGGGGAGGACCTCGATTCCTCCTTCTTCCGTCCAGATGAACCCCTTCGTGCGGAAGTCGCCCCTCTCTTCGAACCACCCTACGACGACGGATCCATCGCGATTGGTTGCTTGCGCGCTTCCCTGCCGTTCTCCTGACTCGAAGCCAGGGAGTGCTCTCATACCGTCTGACGCCCGCCAGAGGAACGGTACATACGCCTCGTAGCCGGGACCGTAGTTCGTTCCCCCCACGACGACCTTGCCATCGGCGGAGACGGCGTTTGCAGCACTGTCTCGGCCACCCCGTAGGGTGCCGAGGCCGATCATTCCCTCGCTGCGAGTCCAGCGGAACGCCTCGAATCCGGACGCCGAGTAGGCTTCTCCCACCACAAGCGATCCCGACGCCGATACTCCCCTGGCTTCGCTCCGGAACCCGGTGCCGTAGTCGGGTGGCCGACCCTCGTCTCCGCCAGGCAGGTCTCCCAAGCCTTCCATCCCCCTGGCTTCTGTCCACAGGAAGGCCTCCTTTCCTTCTTCGGAGTAGCTGAAGCCCACGACGACCGTTCCATCGCTGTTCACCGCTAGAGCCCTGGCGAACGACCTGCCGCCCGGCAAGTAGCCCAGGCCAACCATGCCTGTCTCCCGGCTCCACCGAAACGCCGCGTCTTCATCCCACCCAGCGGCCACTTCGCCGTTCGCAGAGATGGCGCTCGCTTCGCTCTCGGGAATGGATGCCCTCACCGTCGCATCGCTGACGACGCACGCAATCGACCAACAGAGCGAGAACGATGCGAGGAACGCGCGAATCGCAAAATTGATCGCAGGTGCCTGCGAGCCGAACTGGATGGCTCGTTCCGCATGGCTCTCCCCCCAGCTCGATGTAGACCATTTTCGATCAGCCATGGAGCGGACCATCGCTACCACCCGCCTGCCGCGCCACGCATCGGCACTTCAGTCTGCATCGGCCACGGCCGCCCGACTCTCCGGAGGGTCTGTAGCTCGTTGGCGATATGCTAGAAGCTCAGAGGCACCTGGGCTGGCTGGTGTCGGCTGCAAGCGCTTGCCAGGCGGCCGGTCTGGTCGAGCAGCGGGCTCTGGCGTCGGTCTGGTCAGGGGGCAACCGCTTGTGTGCGAAGGCGGATCATCCAGATGGCACAGACCCCCGTATCTTGACTGCTGATACGCCGTGAGAGGAATGAACAGAGTGTCGGCCACGAGGCTCTGGGGAAGATCGATGATGGCGAACAGCATCATCTCGGATCGAGCCAGCAGAGGTTCCCTTGAACTCCGCTGTAGACACGCGAGATTCCCTTGCAGCCAGACCGCTCCTGGTGGTTTGCTGCGTAGGTACAGGTTTCCTCTGGAATCACTTGGGTAGCGATCGTGCCGCAACCCAAGGTGCACAAGGCTGCGGTGAAGAGCAGCGACCGACGAGAGCCCATTTGGCTCCTCCCCTTCGGCGGCACCCCTCTTGCGGGAACCCCTACCGCCCGGCGGATCGGTGCTCAGCGGCCGGCCGCCGGGAGCGTCCCGTCAGGCCGCCGAACGGCTTGGCCAGAGGCTACCACGTCAGCTGCGGGCACTTGAGAGGCGGTCCGCTGCAACACCTTGCTGGGCGGCGATCGGCTCAGAGATGGTTCCGAGGAGCGCGATCGCGAGCAGCAGCGCTGCGTGGGCCAGGCCGGGGAGGGCGGGGGCCGACACCGGCTGGCCGACGCTCGCGACGTTCGCCACGCGGAAGCCCAGGTCCCGGAACTGGTCCGAGACGTAGAAGTCGTTGTAGCGGTCGTCCACGGGCATGCTGTTGTTCCAGTCGTAGGCGCCGCCGCGGATGCCGCGGATGTTGTGCTCGAGGACCGTCTCGTTGAGCTCGTGCACGGTGCCGGCTGGTCGAAGGTGCCGTAGG
>DATLWQ010000042.1:0-2123 GCA_035576225.1 Fimbriimonadaceae bacterium
ACGACTCATCCGAGTACCAGAAGAAGCCGGCCCCGAGGTCCCTCCACCACTGGTCGGAGGTGATGTTCTCGCCGCGAAACCAGCCACTGATCTCCAGACGAACGTTCGGGTCGATCGAAATGCATGCGCTCTGCACGCGGACGTTCTGGGCTCCCTGTGTCGCTGCAACGTGAAGCGAATGCGAGCCTCCGGAAGGAAGGGCCATGTCGTCCGAGGTGGCGCCAGGATTCAAGGCCGTCCAGTTTTCCGGGACTCCTCCCGGGCCGACCTCTTCGAAGGACGGGTTGTCCTGGGCAATCTTGTTCTGGCGATAGTCGCCCTGTCCCTCGACCGACATCGGCGCCTGCGGAAGTCCGAGGGCCACTTCGAAGTCTGTGTAGTAGTAGTCCTGTCCATACTTCCACTGGTTGTCCTTTTCAGAGTTATAGGCGAAGTAAGAGTAGGTCGGGTCATAAGCGAGCAGGTGGGAGCCGAAGTCGAAGCGGAGAGGACCATCATCCAATTCTTGCGCTTGAGCGATGTAGACCTTCGCCTGGGCAACGGTGTCTCGCTCGTCGTCGAGCGTGCTCTGCCAGGCGCCAAGGCTCTTGTCGACAAGAAACGCCTCATTTTCCTTCCCGTCGACGGACGGCCTGCCCACATACTCCATAGAGTTGGCATTGAGGATCAACGTCCGAGGGCCAATGGCTAGCTTGAACGCATCGATCATCGTGCCAAGGTCGGCTTTGAACGAGCTAATCTTGGTCGGAGTCGGCTCGATGGCTCCGCCTTGGCCGCTGGTGTCGGCGCGATCAATCGCGAAGTACGATACATAGACGCGACTTCCGGGAGTCATCGGCGAGGCGAGGTTTATCGTCTTGGGGGCGGTGTAACCCGACGGACTCGCCTGGTAGTTGGTTCCTCCGTGCTGCGGATCCGTCCAGACGCCCACGACGCCGTGATCGCATGCCTTGGTTCCGAGCGCCGTCCCGATCGGGCTGCCGTCCCAGATCGCGAACTCCGTCTGAACGCTTGTGCCGTCTGAAGCCACGACGGCCTTCTCGTTCTCGACTTTCGCATGCCAGCGGCGGAGCGGAATGAAGTCGACTGCCTCGTCGGCGTAGACGCCGTCGACGGCAGGGTGCGTTGCGAAGTAGTCGGCGAGTTCGCTGGTCTGAAAGTCGATCCAGCCAGGAGCCGCGACGTCTATTCGGTTGATGCAATAGAAGTCATTGACGAGCCGGTGTCCAAAGTTGGTGTAGGCCTCCATCTGCGAGAGCGCACGACCCTTGTACATCTGGATCTCGTCGATCATGCCGTTCGGAGTGAAGCTGACTCCAGCCGGCGCGCCTATCCAGAGCGGACCGCCACTGCTCTGGAGCCAACCAAAATCGTCCTGTTGTGCGCGGAGAACTCCGTCCACATAAAGTTTCGCCGATCTTGGAAGTCCGTTGTTCTCGACGACTACGGCGACCTGGTGCCACGCAGTGGCAGAGTTGCACTGACCGGCGACGCAGTCGCCGTCGAGGTAGCTGGTTCCAGGGGGCGAGATGAGATCCAGAGGGGGATTGTCGTCGGTAACGTGGATGTACTCGATGCGGCCATCGGCGCGAACCTTGAGGACGTAGGTAGGCCCAAAGCCGCCTTGAAGAATCACCGAGTCGCCACCGCTCGGCTGGGCCCCAAACTTGAACCAAGCTGAGATCGTGTAGTCCATGCCGACTAGCGAGCACTCCGAGCAAGAGCCGGCGAGCATCACGTGGTCGTCGCTCCCATCGAATCGCATGACGTGGCGCGTTCCGTCGTTGGCGAGTGACGGTCTCCAAGACGGCACATTGTCGAGGTCAGCGCTCAGCTTGGTCGTTGCGCTGCCCGAGTCGGTGGGGGGCCAGACCCCATCGTCGACGGTCCAGATGTGCGCTCGATAGGGCCAAAGGTAGTCGTCGTGAAGATACCAGTCCTCTGGGAGCCCGTCTTGCGGATTGACAGAGATCAACGATCGATATTTGAGGACGCTCGCCAGAGGATTGTTGTTGTGGACGTCGACCGCGTAGTCATCGGGCCAGGGGCCGCCTTCGATGAGGTTCCACTCCCATGCGATCGTGCCGACACCCCCCTCCACGTCTCCGGGAGTGAAATAGGTC
>DATLWQ010000043.1:0-5173 GCA_035576225.1 Fimbriimonadaceae bacterium
CCGTGTGGGTGAGGCCGAGGCGCGCGTTCCAGACTTTGCCACCCTTGGACGTACCGAGATCGGTCGAAGCGACGTCGGTCTCGCCCTGAGGGTTGTGGGACTTGGTCCTCGTGTGCGTGAGGTCGAGCGGGAGTCCTCCACCTTCTGGATGGTACTTGACGGAGCCATCGAGTTTCGTGAATCGATTGTTTGAGACAAGTGTGTTGCCGCCAGTGTCGACGACGCTCGAAGAGATGCTCGAGTTGTTGTATCCGAGCGAGTAGTCGAGGGTACTGGAGGATCGGAGGGTGTAGCGCAGGTCGAGCGCCCGCTCGTTCCTATTGAATCCGACGGACTCGACATTGACGTATCCGCTCGGGACGTCACGCCACGACGCAAGGATGCTCGACCCGCTCCATCCGTAGCGGAGGTCGACGCCGCGCGCGGTGCCGGAACTCGGCGTCGGAGTGTTCATGAGCCTGCCTGTCGCCTCGCTGTAGGTGACTGCTCCGGCAAGCCCAGCCTTTCCGAGCGGCAGTCGGTAGTCCCAGCCCAGGGTCTGGCGGTCACCTTGGACGGTCGAGGTCGGCGTCGGTGTATAGAGGACGTCGATCTCGTCGGTGGCCGGCATAAATCGGTTGAAGAAGAAGATGCTTGGGTTGTCGGCGTCGAAGAAATAGTCGACTCCGTCGACCTGGAGGATGCCGTTGACACGGATCACGATCGGCTGCGACGCAAGGGGAGTGAACTGAAGGAAGTAGGGCGTCGAGGGCGGGCCGAACCCTTGGAACTTCTCGAGACGCGTGGAGAGGCCGCCGCTGCCGCCGACCAACTGTTGCATCGCGGTCAAACCGAGCGAACCGTACGGCCCGAACTTGTAGGAGGCCCCTGCCGCCTCGAGCCGTCCGCTGGAGCCGGAAAAACCGAACACCTCGTAGGTCGCCACGATGGTGCTGGTGGGAGGGATGATCTTGGCCTCCAGCGTTGCACGGTTGACGAAGGTGATCGAGCCGATCTCGTAGTTGATGGTGTAGTCCTGACCGAGCACCTGTCGGACTCCGTCGACCTCGACGGTCTCGCTACCGCGAACGATCTGGGCGCTCTGCAGGTAGTAAGGTCCAGCGGTGTTGGTGCCGTTGAAAGTCACGGTCCGCGGCGCGCCGCGAACGTCGCTATAGACCGTCTTGACGGCGAAGGGGCCACTGGCATAGCCGAGAGATACGCCGCGGAGCGTCTTGGTGAAAAGAGCAAACCGGTTGGTATTGAGCAGGCTCCCGCGTATGTCCCCAAGGTCTGCCCGCCACGGCCCCGTCTCATAGTTGACCGAAAAGTGCTGGCCCTGCGGATCTTGGAACCTGCTGTCCTGGATGACGAAGTCGAAGTTGAGTCCGCCGAGAACCCTGTCGCCCGTGACGCGCACGTTGCCGAAGTCCGTAAAGTGCTTTTCTCCCTGCCCTCCGTAGTTGCCGAGGTCGAAGGCCTGGCTGTCGCCGGACACGGTGTGGTTGTGGTAACTGAGCCTGCGGTACCCGGATATCCGAATCCGGTCGACTATCTCCCGCTGCATCCACTTGGGCAGACCCAGCCCAGCCTGCGCCTGCGCGAAAGCGGGCATGAGGCACAGCGCGACGATCCACAGCCTACTTGCCGACAGTGGAGACGAGCACCTCGATGTTCTCTTCGGCTTTCTTGGAAAGTTCATCGCGCCTGCGCCGGATGCTAGCCACGACACGCTCGCGGTCTTTCATGAACGCCTGGAAACCGTCGAATATCCGCTCAGCGGTCGTCCCCTCTATCTTCTGAGGGGTCGGCAAGCCCATTGCGTTCGCGAAGGCGTTGACCTTCGGGTCATAGGAGACCATGTAGGCAGGGACGCCGACTGTCGCGGCGAGCACGCCAGCGTGCAGCCTCATGCCGATCACCGCGTCCATGCGCATAAGCCGCTTCTGGAGTTCCACCGGGCTCGTCAGGCCCTTGATTTCGGGCACCTTCCCTCCGTGGCTCTTGCCGATCCTATCGATGATCGGGCGATCGATCTCGCGATCCATCTCGATCATCGCGGGCACCCAGCCCTTGTCGAAGAGCAAGCGCAGCAACTGCGAAAAGACTTGAACGACGTGCTTGCCCTTGTCGTTGCCGCTTGGACGCGCGGAGACGCCGATGGACTTCATGCCGCCTACGCCGAACTTCGCCTGCTCCTTCTCGCCAGGCGGCTCGGGCAACAGGAACGCCATGTCGGCCGTCACGCGCGACGGTCTTTGGACTCCGAGCCTCTGAAGATCCTTGGCGGACTCCGCATCCCTGACCGCGATCGCGTCCACCATCGAGATGGCACTGACGGCGAGCCGTTTTCCAAGAAACCTGTTGAGCGGGCCGATGCCCTGGCCAAGCATCACGACTTTCTTGTCCGCCTTTTTCGCGGCCTTGATGAGGTTGGCGTAGTAGGCTACGCTACGGACGCTGGTGACGTCCTGGAACACGCTGCCGCCGGGAAAGACGAGCGCGTCGCTCTCCTCGATCGCCGACTGCACAGCCTTGAAGTCGAGGTGCCCGACGCCCTTGAGGCCATAGTTCCGCATAAGGCCCTCTGGACTGCCGCAGATCGTGACATATCCGTAGCCCAGGCCGTTGACGGCGCGGTCAAAGCCGAGCAAGATTGCGTCATCACCCAGGTTTCCCCTTCCGAAATATCCCGCTAGTACTAGGCGTTTACTCATCGACCAGATTTGGCTCCTTTATGGGGACCACTCGACGAACGAACAGCCACAAAACGACACCGATGATACCGCCCAGCATCGCGCCGATGGCGATCCTGGACAGGCTTAGGGCTACCGGCGTGTGCAGGTGGCACAGCGTGTTGACGACGCTCGTCTGCCCGACCATGCCAGCAATGAGCAACAGCGCGGCCCACCCGCGCAGGTTCGGCCGATACGCCGCAAGGCAGAGACCGAGCACGAGCGCGGGGTGCCCGAAGAAGACCTCCTTGGTCCTCGGCCTGACGACGAACAGCGCGTCGAGGAACATTCGGAAGCGAAGTTCCAACGGCGAAACCGCCGCCGGGTTGTCGTTGCCGGATCGGATGGCGAGCACGTACAGTGCAGCGAGGCCCACGATCGCGAGGACGGTCGCGCCCCAGGCGACCGGAGTGGTCCAATACTTCTTGAGTCCGCCGAACTGCCCGAGGACGAGCGCACCTACGATGAGAATCGGTACGAACACCGCGAACTTGACGCCGAGGAAGGTCTCGACCCGCAACATGTATTGAGTGCCGACGAGGGTGGCAGCGACGATGAGCCCGCCAACGACGCTTAGGCAGGTGATTGTCAAGTATTCGACGAGCGGCTGCCTGCGCTCCATTGCCCGAAGCACGAGGTAGCCGAACACCGGAAGGGACGTGGCTGCGATCAGAGCCGCGACGCGCCTCATGTCCGTAAAGTCGAGGAGCATCAGAACGCCGCTGAGGACGCCCGCGACAACGCCAAGCCTTCCTCGCAGAACTTGGGCCACAGTCCACGCGACGGTAGGCGCGGCAAGAAGGCCGATCAGGCCCACCAGCCAGGACGGCGTGCCCGGCTCGCGGAACGGGCGCGGCGGACCGACGACGCCTCCGACGCGTTGCAGCGCCTTGCGCAAATCGTACAGCCACGCACCGGTGTCGCGCAGAGGGTCTGCGCTCGCCTGAGTCCCGTTGCGCACGAGCAGCCAGCGGCAGTCGCGCTCCTTGAACGCCTTGGTCATGCGCTCCTGGAACGCCGCCGCCGATAACTGCTCCGACTCGCTCTGCTGGATGGAGTGGAGCCTGATCGTCTGCTCGTAGAGGTCTTTGCGCAGATAGGCGTCGCCTCCGAGCGTCACGAACTCTGGCGAGAGGTAGTCCATGCCAAGATCCTTGAGTTCGCGCGATGCGTCGTCGACGAGGTCGCGGTTGCCTATCGCCTGAGATCCGCCGATCAGGTAGGCAGTCGCTCCAAGGTCGTGCGAGCGACGGAGCGTCTCGCGCACCATCTGACGGTCCATGCCCGGGAAAGAGGTGTGGCGCGCGACGATCACGAGGCCCGCCTGCTGCGCGGCCCCTGTCTCATCAGGGTTCAAGCCGACCGGCAGATGCAGCACAGACCTAACCGGGACGGTGAGGACGAGGAGACCGGGGTCTTGCGAGACTTGGACCTTTGTAAAGAGCGAAATGTAGCGGTACGCCCTCGGCGCAGCCTTGCCCGAGAGCGTGTATCCGGACGGGCCGGGCGCGAGGCGACCGTCCGCAATCAGGTCGGAGACGTTCTCTTCGGGGATTGAGACACCCACGAGGCCGTGCTGCTTCAGGTCGGTCATCACATCGACGAGCGGCATGCCCGACGAAGCGGCGATCGACTCGAGGTCGTCCATCTCCATCATGATCCCGACGGCGCGGTTGCCGACCTCGACCGAGTGACGGAAGTAGAGCGAAACAAGGCACGCCGCGACGCACCCCGCCAGTGTCGCCCAAACCCACCAAGGCGTCTTCTTCATATTTCGTCGTCCAGCGCCACGCGCGTAAAGCGCGAGCCTTTGAGGAGCCTGTCACGACCGCCCGCTGCGAGCACGGTCAGCATCCCCGCCAAGAACCCTCCGACGTGTGCCCAGTTTGCAACACCCGCCTGCGGTAGCGCCACCTGCCACAGGAACCAGACACCCAGGAGGATCCATGCAGGAATCGAAAACCACCAAAAAATGAAAGGAGGGACCACGATCTGCACCTTGTTACCGGGAAAGAGCAGGAAATAGCACCCGAGGACACCGCCGATGGCCCCGGAGGCGCCCAGGGTAGCCGCAGACGAGCCCGGGTTGACGAATACGTGCGTCGCGCCCGCGACGATCCCCCAAAAGAGATAGTAGAGCGCGAACCGGAGACCGCCCAGTGCCGCCTCGACGTTCTCACCAAACGCAAACAGGAACAGCATGTTTCCAATCAGATGCATGGCGTTGACATGAAGCCACATGCTCGTGAAGACCTTCCCCACCTCGAGCAAGTCGCCATTGCCGTGGAGGGCTCGGATCACCTCTGTGGGGCGCATCACAAGGTCGGAGAATACGACGCTCA
Organism: Fimbriimonadaceae bacterium; assembly: GCA_035576225.1. Classification (GTDB taxonomy): domain Bacteria; phylum Armatimonadota; class Fimbriimonadia; order Fimbriimonadales; family Fimbriimonadaceae; genus JADFMN01. The sequence goes on from DATLWQ010000043.1 coordinate 5,057, forward strand.
TCCCGCTCCAAGACCACTGCCTGTCCCAGAAGAAGATGAGGACGTTCAGTGCGATCAGGGTCCACGTAACGATCGGCTTGTTGCGCGAATAGAGGTTATCGCGGAGCGGGATCATTC
>DATLWQ010000044.1:0-13057 GCA_035576225.1 Fimbriimonadaceae bacterium
TTGCCCGACGATGAGCGCCGCGTCCGCGTAGACGAGTTCGTTGCCCGGGTCGGCGAGCGGATCAAGGAAGCCGCCTGCAGGGGACCGCGGTGCCGTGTTGAAGACGGTCACTACGATGTCTCCTACTGCGTCTACGGTGAAGACATTGTTCGTGAACGCGCCATTGTTCCCCAGTTGGATCAGTCCGCCACCTTCGGCGAAGGTGTCGATGATGTCTGTGAAGGGCCCTCCCACGACGCCGCTAACCTGAACGACAAGATAGCGCTGTGGAAAGTGAGGATCGGAGACGCCGGAGGTCGGATCGGTGTCGGTCGGACCGACGGGGACGTTGAGGAAGACCTCGTACTCCTGACCCGCTCCAACCGCACTGAACGTGAAAGAATAGGTCGCGAGGGTCGAGCCTGCGGCGGCGACAGTCTGGTTGTTGAAATCAAGCGCAGGGACGGTCGTCGTGAACGCGTAGGCCGGGTTGACAGTGTTGTTCTGCAGAAAGTTGAACGCGAAAGGTGACGTCCCGCTCGTCGGGAACGACCAGTTTCCGGCGGGAAACGCGAGCGTGCCTGGGTCGCCTGTATCGAGACTGATGCGCGCCGTCTGGATCGGGTCCCACCATCGTATGAACGAGCGCCCCGGGTTGTTGTAGGTCGTCGGCAGGCTGAGCGGCGGCGTACTCGGGCTGAGCGTCGGCAGACCGGTGCGGTTCGTGTTGCCGCGGTGGCCCTGGTAGTCCTGCGCAGACGCAATGGGGCCCGCAACGAACATCGCGGCCGTGAGGACTGCGTACGCGAGAGTCCGCAAGCCCTTCGATCTGGTGGTCGAGATTCGTTCCATGTTTCCTATTGCCGTTCTGCGTAGACTGGTCTGACGATGCCGCGGATGCCCTGGACCGGCGGCAGTTCATAGACGACGCTGAGAGAGTTGAAGCCGAGGTCGGGCCTCGACACGTCGTAGCCCGGGTCGTTGCCAGAGCCACCGATTCGTCCATCAGCGAGGAAGACCTCGCCATCGAACCCGCGTCCGTCGCGGAGGGCGCCCAGGTAGCCGTTGACGATGAGCACCTCTCCCGAATCCAGCCTACGTGAGTACTGCGGCTGGAACTTCTGCGGGTTGTCGGCTAGTTGCGCAAGTGTGTAGGGAGCGGCTGAACGCGGGCGTCGCATCCCTTGATACGCCTTGTTCGTCATCATCCAGTTGACGGCCCACATGTCTGGCTGTGCCAGGTCGGGCTGCACGATCTCGTAGACCCCGGTCGCTTCCGTGACCATCAGTGACAGTCGCGGACCGTTGACGGTGGAGATGTACCGCATGGACAGCGACCGTAGACCGGCGATCTTGTGCTCCTGCTCTGCAGGCACCGGCGCCGAAAGAAAATCGTACATCCCGCTGCCAGGGGCGGTCTCCTCGAGATAGGCGCCGCCTGGAATCGAAGGAATGGCGAACTCCTTGACGACGAGCGACGAGGCGCCGTCGTAGAGGATGACTCCGCCGTACCCGCTGGACACGTCGAGGTCCTGTGGGTTCGAGTCGAGTCCGACGGTTGCGCGCCCCGGTTCGACGTTTCCGAAGCCGAGGCCGACGACGCGGCGCTTTCCGCCGGAGCCGTCGTCGACAAACGTCTCTGCGATGCTGTTGTAGGCGAACCGCTTGCCCGACAGTTCTTCAGGCGTGTGCCACGAGAGCACGCCGATCGCGTTCTGGACCCCCGTGTTCGGGTCGTTGTACTGGACGATGCCGAGAATCCGACCTGACGTGTCGATCGCGTAGCGGTCGACGATTTCGATCACGCGGTGGTTGCCGGCCTCAGCGATCAGATAGTGCTTCCAGAGTTCCAACGGCTGCGGGTTGGACATCGCGTTGTTGGCAGCGTCGACGCGCGTCTCGTAGACGTAGATGTCGCGCGGATCGCGCAGTTTCGTGGTCTCCGAGTCGCCCATGCCGGGAGGCACGAACTGCGGATCGAGTTTGAATTCCGTGATCGTGCGCAGTTCCCTGCCCGTACGATCGACGTTCGTGACGCGGTCGTTGCCCGAATCGACGATCCAGAAACTGTCGGTACCGAGCGGGTCGGGATACATGCGGGTCGGGCGAGAGAGTCGAACTCCGGTCGTGGCGCCCGAGACGGGCACGTTCAATCCGGCGTTGACCGTCTGCGTCGAACTCCAGAGCGGGTTACCGCTCGTATCGAACGTCGAGACCCTGCCTTCGTCGACGACCGTGAAGTCGGACCGCGTAAAGCCGTAGAGGTTTTGGTCGCCAGTGACGATGAGAGCGTCGTCTCCGACAGCGAGCGAGATGCCGCGCTGTTCCGGAAGCGTCGCCTGGAGAATCCTGACCCTGATGTCGTCAAAGTCACGGGCGCCCTTGAACTGCGGCCACTTGATCGCCGGTGCCGTCGTGAAGTCGCCCGGTGCAGGCGACGCCTTAACGACCGTTGAGAGTTGCTCCTGCCACGGGCGGTCAGTGTTGACCTTCAGGAACGGGTCCGTCGGGCTGATGTTCGCGTCCATCGCCCACATCAGACCGTTCTGCTGGAACGGGCCGCCCTGCCCGTTGACGATCAGCGACGGCAGGATGCTCGCACCCGCCATGTACATCGTGTCGCCGGTCACGACCGGCGGCGTGATCGACTCATAGCCGTTCAGCACCATGAACCAAAGCAGCGGGTCGTAGCGCCCTCGGGCGTTGCCCGGATAGGCTCCAGTCGAGGTGACTGTCGGGGTTTCGGGCTCGACCAGAGTGTCGGTCTGTCCGTTACGGCGCACGATGATCGGCAGGCTGCTGCTGATCGAGTCGCCAATGCGCCCGCGCGTCGTGGTCATCGCGCTGTCGATGATGATGCGGGTCCTGTTCTGGCCAGGGATCTTCTCAGCCGTGAACTGCTGCTGGCGGAGCGTACTAAATGTGGTCGGCGCCGTCTTTGTGACGCTGCGGGAGATGTCCGGCTGCATCAAGATGAAGCCTGTGTCCTCCCCGGCAACTTCGAACTGGAGAGGTCCAGGGTTGGCCTTGAACGCGAGCACAACTGAGGTGCTCACGTTGATGAGTTTTCGGCCGACAGCCGTGCAATAGACTGTGTCGCCACGAACGGTGGGGCCGCCGACGAACTTGAGGAAACTGATAGGCGTGTTGAGGAACGGCATGTCCGTCAGCAGATTGTCCTCGTCGACGATCGAGGCGGGCATGTTCACCGCGTCGGCCTTCGTCGTCCCCTGGTTGAGGTGGAAGGTCATCCTGTCGTACAGGTCGTAGCGATAGACGAGTTTGAAGTCGCCGCGCCCCACCTCACGGAAGTTGAACAGCGTCGAACCGATATCGTTGATGTTGGGGCCGCCCGTCTCGACAAACAGGTTCCCGTCGGGGCCCATCGCCGCCGCGCCGACGATGCGCCGGGTGTTCGCGACCGTGTCCGGTAGTTCGAGGTTGCCTCGGATGTACGACTGCGCGTTTGTGCCGCCGATCACTCCGATCTGGCCCCAGTCGATCGTGTAGTCGATCCGCCAGCCGACGTCGTCGGTGGGGTCTCCGGGCGTCATTTGGCCGTCGAAGTCCCACGTGCCGGGAGCGTTCGTGAGTTCGACGACGAGTTCGCCTTTCGTGCCTGGATCGATGATGTTGCCCGTGAAGATCGTCTGCATCTCAGCGATGGAGAACGGGTCTCCGTTAGGCTTGAGCAGGGTGATCTTCATTCCCAGGCTGTTGGACGGCCCGGCGAAGTACAGCGGGAGCCCCTGCTGGCTTGCGCGCGTCGTAATGCGGACCTGGGTCGGCGAGATGCGCAGCACACGCACGGGGGTCTCGCCGCGGGCTCCCAGCCAGAAGCTGGTGAGCGACGCCGGTCTTGGCGTGCCAAGGCTCGTCGGTTGTTGCGGCACATAGACGACGCGGTCGAGGCCGCCAGGGTTGTCGGCCATCGGGATGTAGCCGAGGGTGGCCGGTGCGCCCGAGGCGTTGAACTGCCCCGTTCCTCGGATCGACCAATCGGCGGCCGACGTGATGCGCGTTGCTGTGTTGAGATCGATCGCCCAAAGCCGGCCGAGGTTGTCGGTCGCGCGCGAGTCGGCGATGAGCACGATGCCCTCCTGGATCGTCGGTGGAAACGGGCCGTTTGGGTCGATCGCGGGGAGTTCGCCGTTGGGCGGACCGATCGGCGGGGTCAATGAGGCCACCGCGAAGCCAGGCTGGGCGTCGAGGTTGAAGACGTACACGTTGCTCGCCGAGTCGACGACCCAGATCTGGTTGACGGCACGGCGCAAAGTGATCGGGTCGAACAGTGTTGTGTCGGGCGCCTCGACGACAGTCGGAGAGGATAGTTTGCCCCCCAGGATCGGGCTCTGCCAAATGAGGTCGGTGCCTGCGCCGAGCGGATCGGGCACACCGTCGTCCGGGTCGCCGTCGTGGTCGATGTCACGGCCCGGGTCGGCGTCAAAGACGCTTATGCGCCCGCCGGCCGTCGTGATCGCGTAGCCTTTGAATAGCACAGCCGGCTTGTTGACGTCGAACGAGCCGCCGCCGAAGTTGGCGGTGAAGCGCCTGAGGAGAGGAGCCTCGACGGTCACTGCTGAGCCGCCGGACCTCCGGCTGCCCGCGCTCGAGGTCGAGAAGTTGGTGGCTAGGGAGACGACGTTGACCGCGAACTTTGCCGCAGAGGCGAACGAGTTGTCGAAGACGGGGTCAAGTGCGAAAAAGCCGCGGTTCGGCTGGGGAGTGATCGGCGGCAGCGACCCTGCGGGAACGCCCCGGTTGAGCGTGGCGGTGACGCCCCTCGCCGTGATGACGAGATAGCCCTCGCCCAGTTGGGCGACGCTGACGATGCGACCGTCGTTGTTGCCCGCGACCGACTCGAGCCGCCGGGAATCAGCATCGACCCAAGACAAGAGCGGCGAAACGGCGAAAGTGGAAAGATCGACAGGCGTCGTAACGACGGGGCCCAGCACAGCGTTGTAGGACATCTGCGCGAGGTCTGTGAATCGGATCGGGTTCGGAGACCTCAAGACCGGGTTGTCGAAGTCAGCCTGGATCGGTAGCGCGGACGTGGTCCAGTCAAAACCGTAAGGCAGACCGTTAGCGATGTCGATGCCGAGCGACGCGTCGTTGACGAGGTCCACCCACAGGATGCCGCCCTGGTCGAGGTAGCGCCGCAGTTTGTCGCGTTCGACACTGTTGAGCGAGAGCGTTCCGTTGACCGTCAGGTTGAGGATGTCGAACTGTGAGAGCGCGTCGTCAGAGGCAGACGCCAGCGAAATCTCCCAATAGGCGGCGCTGGACTTGTTCAACTGCGTCCCGACCGCCGGAACCGTCCCCGCCGAAGGGTTGACGATCCATCGGTTGTACGCGTCTGCGGTCATGGTCGATTGGCCGAGCGGGTTGTCGAACGTCCAAGAGGCGGGCTTGTTGACGCTGTCGCGTGCGAGGTTGAACCACAAGTGCGGCGCGATGTCGGCGGGCTGGCTCGGCACACCGATGCGCTGGCTCTCAATGAGCAAGGTCCCGGCGTTGATCGTCCTGCGGTTCTGCGCGTAAGGAAGCGACTGCGCACCGGACACCGCCGCTACGAAGACCGCTAGTGGAACGATAAGAGACTTCAATGTTCTCACGGGTTCACCTCACCAAAGTAGACAAGGGTCGGGCTGACTGGCAGCCTGGGTGTCGGTGGAAGGGCGCGCCCGGTCGCGTCGGTCCGGATCGGAGTGATGCCGTCCGCCGACGCGCCAGCCAAGGCCGGGTCGTGGACGATGATAAAGTTGGGTACGGCGTCCTGGGTGTTGAGGTCGAAGCCGGAGGGCACGTGCTGCCACGGGATGAACTGGCCCGTCCCGCCGATCTCCTTGGGGATCCACCCCCACTTCTGCATCCACTCGGCCTGCCGCGAGATCGGCGCCGGGAGGTTCTCGCTCACTGCGCCAACGATTGTCACGCGGCAGTCGAGCGGCTCTTCGGAGAACGGAATGGAGGGCGTGTTGCCGAACCGCTCGAAGCGCAACCGCTCGGCGGCGTCGCGCCCGATGTTGGCGACGTCGTTTTCGAACCGCTCCCGAGTGTCGTCGGTGTTCATGTTGAACCACGGGCCGGGGATGACGTAGAACGAGCCGTTCTGCGCGTAGAGGCTGGCCTCGATGCGGACGTCGTAGGGGATGACCGTGGAGCGTGCGATGAGGAACTCCTTCTGTCCGACGGCGCCGATCGCGTTGTTGCGCAGCCGAATGACCGTCTCGTCGCTCAGACCGAGCTCGTACTGGCCCTCTGGGTTCGAGACACCGGGGGCGAGGCTCCTGGAGCCAGGCGAATAAGCCCAGTTGGCCACCGTAACGAGCGGGAACTGCACGGTCTCAAACTTCGGGAAGACGTTGATCGAGGGGTCGGCCTCACCGTAGACCGGAATCTTCGGCCCCGGCGTAAAGAACGGATCGGCCGCGTTGAAGGTCACGTTCCCGGCTGTGCCGAAGTTGAGGATGCGCGAGAAGAGGTACGAGATCTCGCCCGGCGCGGTGAGGTCGGCGTAGGTCTCACGCCTGATGAGCCCGGAGACGTAAGAGGGCCCACCGTCGTTGGCCGAGGTCACGAGCGCCAGATAGACGTCGAAGTCGGGGCCGATGGAGGCTGGGCCAGTCCAGGGCGCGTAACTCGTCGCGTACGGCTCCCAGGTGAGCGGGTTGGACGGGTTGATGGCAGGGTGACCCGGATCTGGGTCGGTCTGCATCAAGAGTTGCATCTGCAGGTTGACGTCGGGATCGACGCCCGAGTCGCCGTCCACACCGAGTTCGATCGGGGTCGGCGTGTCGGGCAGCGGGCTGTCGTCCTTGGTGCCGAAAAGGTCGTTCGGCGCGGGGGCGAAGAACTGCGTGGTGTTGATCGCAACGTTGTCGCGCGCGAGCAGCGAGAGCATCGAGCGGCTCGGCCGCGAGAGGATCGCGCCAGCCTCGCTGACGACGCCCTTGGTGATGCTGCCGTCGATGTAGATGTTCCCCATCGAGACGACGGTCAGTTGCTGGTCGGTCGGGATGACGCCGCGGACGCGGACGTCGCCCTCGAAGTAGATAACGCCTTCGAAAGGCTGTCCGTTGTTGGTGAAGTCGGAGTCGGCGAGGGAGCCCGCCGGGAGCGCGACGAGCCCTGGGAACTGGATGCTGTTGAGGATCCAGGTCTGGCCGGCGATCGTCCGGATGCGGAAACGACAGATCGACTGGCCGGTCGAGTTTCCGGAGGTGGGATCGCGCCAGAAAGCGGTGTCGCTGTTCTGCTGCTCGCCGCTGTTGCCGGGTCGCACGATGGAGAAGCCGTCGGGCAGGAGCCTAAGGTATGCGGCGTCGGGGATGAAGTATGGGCCTGCCCAAGAACCGGCCTTCACGGTGTTGTCGCGTGAGTTAGGGTTGAACCACACGTCGACGAGCGAGTTGCTCGCGTTTGCGCTGCGCTCGTCCTCGTTGCGGCGCTGCCGGTTGTACGGACTCATGTAGTCGACGTAGACGCCGGGGCCATAACCGTAACGGCCGATGTTGACACCGTTCATGACCGGGCCGCTGTCGCGCGTGATCTCGACGTAGTAGTTGTCCCTTCCCTGCTGGTCGACGCGGTCGATCACCGGCGCTTCGATCGGCTGCACGTAGCGCTGGTAGCCGCCCGGATCTGGCTGCGCGGCGTCGTCTCGGACGATGTCGCCAAAGGTGTCGAAGGCCGGGTTGCTGCTGTCCATCGACGCCTGGTTGACCGTGATCGGCGTAGAGATCGTTGAAGGGTTCGCCTGCCAGTCGCTGAGCCACCGGTCGAGCGCGACGTCGTAATAGGTGCGGGAGAGTTCGAGTTGTGCGACGTCGTTCGCGCCCTCCAGATCTCCTGCGACCGAGAGCCGCTCGCCGAGCGAGGCGTTGAGTGACAGGAAGACGTTGCCATTGATCCGCAAAGACGTGTTCGAGTAGATGTTGCCCAAGCCCGGAACGGTGGTCCAAGCGTTGCCGCTGCCCGAGTTCGGCTCTGCGAACACGCGGCCGATGGCGAGAGGAACCTTGACAGGGTTGCCGCGGAAGTACGCGGCCAGGCTCACAGCGGAGTTGACAGTGTTGACCGCGCCCTGGGCTGGAACACCGAGGTCGACCATCCGCCTGGTCTTGTACTTGTCCGTGATGTAAAGCGCGTAGTCGCCGACTCCGAGCGTCGCAAACGCAATCATCTTCTTGCTCGGCACGACGCGGGCGTCGATTTCGTGCATCGCAGCCAGGCTATTGGCGAAGTCGGTAGAGTCCGTGTAGTTACGGATCTTGACGGCGGTGTCCAGTTGGCGCGTCGGATCGACCTTTCCACCGACCGTGATGCGTCCCGGCCGGCCGATCGCTTCGATGATCAGATAGCGCCGCGCCTTTCCCGGCGACCGCAGAACGCCCGTCGGGTCGCTGAAGGCGTCAAAGTCGGACGGAGCGTAGCGCACGCGCACTAGCGCGCGACCACGGTCGTACTCGAACCGGACGAAGGTGCCGAGGCCGTCGGGGCCGCCAAGGTCCCGGATATTGCCGCTGTTCGACGGATAGGGCAGGCTCGGGTCGGCGGGACGCAGGTACATCGCGTCAGGGTCTTTCGTGAAGTCGTTCAGGAAGACGGGGTTGGTGTTGAGGAACCCCGCGTCAGCGCTGCTGTTCAGCATTCGCTCGTGCATCGTCTGGATGCCTGCGAGCGCGAGGTCGTCCGCGACCGAGCGACGGACCGCGTTGCCGGTCAGCCTGACCGAGTTGGACACGATGAGCGAGAACGCGATGCCCAGGATCAGCAGGATGCCCATGATGATGATCGCAATGATCAGCGTCTGGCCCTTGGCCCTCGTGTTCGCTGTCCGGAGCGTGCTGTGCGTCGTCATGGATGGTCCTTAGCGGAAGAAGTTCCTCACTCTGGCGGAGCCCTTCGCCGTCACCGACTGCGCGAACGGCGTGGCCGACTGCGGGAAGTTCTTGATCGTCAGAACGACGTCGATCGAGTCGCCCGTGTTGTAGTCGACGACGACGCGGTCGTTGGGCTGCGTGAACTGGAATCGGTAGGACACGTAGATCTTCCCTGGCGGGATCGGCTCGCCGAACCGCGAGTTGAACTCGATGTACCCGGCCCGGTACTGGGGCTGGAGAACCGCAGACACAAAGCTGTTCGGGTCGAACACTTTAGGGTCGTAACTCGGGACTGCGGCGAACACCGTCGACCAGTCCGGCTCCGGCATGTCCGTATAGTTAATGTAGTACTGGTTGGGGCCGACGGGCTTGGCAGAGACGCGCGAGTACCGGATTAGTTTGCCGTAGTTCGGGCCGGGCCGCTGGTCAGGTCCAGAGACCTCCTCGGAACCGGGCGTGATGCTGGCGCGCGCCATACCGTCCAGCCTGTTGAGCGGGCTTGGCACGCCGCCGGGCTGGTCTTCCTGGGCGAGGTTGACGAACCGCTTGGCGAACAGAGACCGGTCGAGGGTCGGCGCAAAGTCGTTCCAGCGGTCCCAAACGTTGTTGAACTTGTTGTTGATCGTGCGGAAGGTGTCGGTGGACGACCAAGGAGTGCCGGGCGTCGCGACGTTCGTGTCGCTGTTCGGCGTGTCCGCCGGGCCAGTGTCGACACCGGGGCCAGTGCCGTCCGAAGGCAGCCGGTTCTCCCAGAAGGCGAAGAGGCCGGTGGTGTCCGATCCGTAGTCACGAATGTCGAAGCTTGCGGCGATCTCACCCTTGCGCTCGTCGGTCACCACCGGGATGAAGAGGTCCGTGTGCGCCAAGTCGAGTCGCGCGCCCATCAGGCCGTTCGCCGTGTTCTTGTTGTCGGCGCTCAGGAGCGCCGCATTGAAGGGGTAAGCGGCGCCCGAGGCCTTCAGACTCTTGAAGAGGCCCATGTCGAACATGGCGACCGGCTGGTCTACCGCGCTCGTCTGGGAGTAGAGCATCCCGTCGCCTCCCGCCTCGACCGACTTGCCCTGCAACAGTGGGTAAAGCGTGCGCGACGGATCGCGCGGTGCCGCGCCGGAACTGAGGTCGACAGGACCGGTGGCAGGTACGTAGGTGGAAGGGTTGATGCGCAGGGTTGCGCCGCTCCACTGAGCGTTCCTGGTCACGTAGGAGTCCGGGCCGATCAAGGTCGGGTTGTCGGTCTCCTCGCCCTGCCGGATTGCGTTCTGGCCCTTGACGGCCTCCTCGCTGACGACCCTGGGCTGGAACCGGATGAGCGGCACGATTCCGTCGCGCTCGTCACCGAAGACCTTCTTGGTGCTCGGATTGAACTTGACCTGGATCATGTCGTACCGGCTGAGTTGCGTGACGATCTGACCAGTCTTCTTCCAGTTGTTGATGCGCTTGACTTTCTCGAGCCCTGCTGCGTTCAGTTGGCCCTTGCCGTTGACTTCGCTCGCGCTAATGCGGAAGAAGTCGGGGTCGTCGAAGTCGGGCTTACCGTCGCCGTCGGCGTCTGCGAAATAGTCGCTGTTCGGCACGTACCGTTGCAGCGTGGTGTCGAACTTGAGCGGCTGAACCTCGGCGCGATAGAGCACGTAGAGGTTGTCCGGGTTCGGGTTGATCGGCATGAGCAGCCCGCTGTAAGGATCGTTGTACGGGTTGTTCTGCAGTTCACCGTCGCCGTTGAGGTCAGCGAGCGGAGTCCTCAGGCCAATCCAATAGCGGACGATCGTCAGTCCGGGAGAAGCCGGGAGTGTGACCTGGCCCTTCGGGGCGCTGAGGGTCGGATCCTCTTTGCCAGTGTCAGGGTCGATGAACGCGCCAGAAGCGCCGCGCGTCGGGTCGCCCTCGGCGGGAAGCAGGATGTCGATCTTGACGCCCGTGAAGTTGATCAGTCCGACCGGGAGTTCAAGGTTAAGCCCACCAGGCGGGGTCGGATTGAAACGGACGCCCGCGCCCTGGCCAATGTCCGACACGATGAGGTCGCGCACGGCGCGCGAAGCCGACTGCGCCTCGGCGTACGCCTGGCTCGCCCGGGTCAGGTTGAAACCGTTGACCATCGGGATGGCGATGATCGTGAGGAGCACGCCGGAAATGGCGAGCACCACCAAGAGTTCAACGAGCGTAAAGGCCGTGCCGCGACGCTTTGCCATGTCTATTTGCCACCTCCGAGCACATAACTCTCCGTCTCGCTGCGCTTCCAGTTTCGAGACCAGAGTTCGAGCCGGTCGTAGTTGGCGACCGGGTCCGCGCTGAGGTTGAAGATCGAGTTGTTGTGCAAGACGCGCAGAGTCATGGACGCGCCCCTGACTCGGCGGACCGCATAGCCGTTCGAGAAGTCGAACACCGACTTGGCGCCGATGATCGTGAAGAGGTCCGCGTAGGCGTGGTCGATGCCGAGCAGGTTCTCGACGTTTTCGATCAGGAGGTTCTGGTCGCGCAACACGTGGCGAACCCCAAGGTTGTCCGTGTACCAGATCTCGCCGACGTTGACCCTTTGGCCGAGGTCTGACAGCGGGAAGTAGAGCCTGTCCGACATTCCGACTGGGACTGCGTTGTTCGACACACTGCCGCCGACGTAGCACTCGCTGGCCTGCAGGCCGTTGGCAGCGACGATGTCCGTGACGCGGTAGTCGGCCGCCGCCCTGTACATCTGAACCGACCACTCACCGCGGGCCTCATAAAGCGCACGCACCGCGTGTCCGGCGACGTTCTGCAAAACCACGCTCCAAGGGTTCCTGGAGTCTCCAGTAGCATAGGCGACGGGAACTTCGAGAGGCAGCCCGCCTGCCTGCGTGTCGCGCACGTGCAGATAGCCGTGGGTCTTGTCGACGCTATATCCGCCCAACGTGTTCGTCGCGTCGGGCATGTTTCCGAGGATGATGCCGCCTGTGTTGACGTCCATCAAAACGAAGTCGTCTCCGCGCACTTCGAGCAGTCCGGTCGGGTCGAGCGTGGGCACGTCGAACCCAAAGCCCTGGTAGCGGCGGCCGTCCGGGCCCGATCCGTTGAGCGGCTTGATGCTGCTCATGATGAGTTTGACGTCGCCCGGCTCCTGTGGCAGCCGGAACTCGTCCTTGAGGATCCGCCAGTCGTAGACGGTGTAGTCGGCTGTCGCCCTGAGCGGCACAGTCTGGTCGCCGTCGGACTTGACGTTGTAGTCGTAGGCTGCGGGGTTTACAAGGATCGTCCCGAAGTTGGCGTTGAGCGCCTTGTACTGGTAGGGGTTGCCAGCCGTGAACGGCGTGGTGATCGGGATCTCTTGGAAGAGCCGCTGCACGCGCACGCTGTCGCGATAGACGCTCAGCACGCTCGCCGGGTTGTAGAGCACGCGTCCATAGATGTCGGGCTGGCCGACGAGCTGCTGGAGCGAGATCACCCAGAAGTTGTCGACGATAGCGGCATATGCAGGGATCGCGGCCGGGTCGAGCGAGACGTTGAACACTGAGTCGTACTGCTCGGGCCCGACTGCGCCCGAGTAGACGAACGAAAGCGCGATGCGCACGTCCTTGGTCGTGGCCGGGCCGAGCCAGATCTGATCCTCGCCTGGGAAGTTTGCGGCGTCCGTGCGCGTCCGGTCGACGAAGAAGAACTCCCAGTCCTTCGGCTGGTTGAACGACACAGGGGCGGGTGTGGCCGCCTTGCGGTCGCCGAGCCTGCGCGCCATCTCGTTGCCGTAGACCTGGAGGAAGCCGGGCTCTCCGACCCCGCTCGGAAGAAGGAAGTAGTACAGCGGCGCGAAGTTCATCTGGACGAGCGAGCCGTAGTCGGCCCCGACGGGCTGCGGGGCGCCGACCTTGTGGCTCTCGCCGAGCACCCGGCTGATGCGGTTGCTGGCTGCGAGCCGCTCCCAGTCTCCGATGGAGCCCGAGGCGAGCACGATGTTGCCGTTGCCGTCGAGTTGTCCGGGCGCGGGGGCAGGATCCTTGGGGGGCATGAGTTCGCGCGTAGGCTTGGAGGCGTCGACGATGATGGCGAGCCCGGTCGGGGTCAGGACGTGCTGAACCGTCGCTATGTAGTCTGGAATCTGGTCCTTGTTCGCAGCAATGCGCTCGTTCTCAGCGTCCGCCAGAGAGCGGGCGAGGAGCGCGGCGCTGTTGTTCCGTAGGGTCGTGAGGCCCGGTGGGAACACCTGCACCAGGGCGAGCACGCCCACC
>DATLWQ010000045.1:0-3722 GCA_035576225.1 Fimbriimonadaceae bacterium
CCAAGACGACCTGGCCGCCTTCGGGCACGTCGTCGAGCCGCGCCTCGATCTCGTCCATCGGGATGTTGATCGAACGGGGGATGTGCCCCGACCGGAACTCGCCGGTCGTGCGGACGTCGATGAGGACGAGATTCTCGCCCTCTTGGATTTTTCTAGCAAGGTCGGCCGGCTCGATTGTAAGGGGCTGGTCGAGGACTGTCGCGTTCATGGGTCTCCTTGGGAAAGAGCCCGGGTAGGGCGGCGAGGTTACACCGTCCCGGTCACGGGCTGATCGAGCTGTCCAAGAGTTGCCGCAGCGTCGCCCTCGCCCTGTGCAGCCTCGTCTTGACCCCCGCCTCGGTGAGCCCCAGTTTCTTTGCCGTCTCCTTGACGCTGAACCCCTCCAGTTCCCTCAGCCTGTACACGTCCCGATAGTTGGACGGCAGGGTGTCGAAAGCCTCCATGACGCACCTGTGCATCTCCTTCATCTCCATGAGGTCGGCCTGCGTGGAGCCCGACGGCTCCGGAACTTGGAACCCGGCGTCGGCCAGCGCGTCCAGGCTCTCCGTCTTGAGCCTGCCCGTCCGTTGCCTCAGTCTCGTGCAGACTCGCTTGCCGATCGTCGTGAGCCAAGAGCGGAAGGCCCGCGGGTCGTCCAGTTGGTCGGCCGCTCGATACGCCTTGATCAGGGCCTCGACCAGCACGTCCTCGGCGTCTTGGGCATTGCCACAGGCACGGACCATCTGGCGATAGACCGCGTTCTTGTGCCTGGAGACCTGCCGTTCAAAGTCCACGAGCCTTGATCTTATCAGACTTCACGCCCGAAAACGGAGCAACCTCAGGCCGTTTGCGACGACCAGTAGGCTGACCCCCATGTCCGCGAAAACCGCCATCCACATGGTCGCCAGCCCAAAGAAGTCGAGAACCATGAAGATCGCCTTGATGAGGATCGCCGCGGTGATGTTCTGGATGAGGATAGAGGTGGTGGCCCGGCTGAGACGCAGGAACAGCGGTATCGATGCCAGGTCGTCGCTCATCAGCGCGACGTCCGCGGTCTCGATCGCCGTGTCGCTCCCGCCGAAGCCCATCGCGATGCCGATGTCGGCTCGAGCCAGCGCAGGCGCGTCGTTGATTCCGTCGCCGACCATCGCAACACCGCCGTTGCGAGACAGTTCGGCGATCCGGCCCAACTTCTCCTCCGGCAGGAGTTCAGCGGCATAGTCGGCGACGTTCGCCTGCCCGGCGATCATCTTCGCCGTCGCCTCGTTGTCGCCGGTGAAGAGGTGCGTGCGCAGCCCGAGGCCGTGGATCTCGTCGATCACCTTCGGCGCAGTCTCGCGCAGGACGTCCGAGACGGCGATCACCGCGATCGGCGTCTCCTCCTCCGTCAGCACGACGGTCGTCTTGCCGACCGCCTCGTACTGCATCAACTTGGCCTCTAGTTCCTCAGAGCAGAACCCGCTGTCGTGGATCCATCGGTGGTTGCCGATGAGGTACCGCTTGCCGTCGACCTCCGCAGAAGCGCCCAGGCCGGCAAACGACTGGAACTCGTGCGCCTGCAGGCCACCGGCGTCACCCCACGACATGACCGCCTTGGCGATCGGGTGCTCCGACCTCTGCTCGACCGCCACCGCGATCTGCATGACGTGCTCCTCTCCCATGCCGGTCAGCGGTTCGACGTCCGTGACTGCCAGCCGTCCCCGCGTCAGCGTCCCAGTCTTGTCGAACGCGATGTCCGTCAAGTGCGCGCCCCGCTCCAGGTGCGCCCCGCCCTTGATCACCATGCCGAGCCGGGCCGCCCGGGCGATCGCGCTCACGACCGTGATCGGCGTCGCGATGACGAACGCGCACGGGCACGCGATCACGAGCATCACCAGCGCTTTGAACGCCCAGTCGGTGAAGTGGCCCAGAAAGATCGGCGGCACCGTCCCGACCAGCAACGCCAGCGCGACGACCGCGGGCGTATAGACCTTGGCGAACTTGTCGACGAAACGCTGCGTCGGCGCCCTCTGCGAGTGCGCGTGTTGCACGGTCGCCACGATGCGGTCGAGCATCGTGTCCCCCGCAGCGTGCGTGACGACGAAGTCGAGCGAACCGCTCCCGTTCAGCGACCCGGCGAAGAGGATGTCTCCCTCGGCCTTCGTCACGGGCATGCTCTCACCGGTGATCGGCCCCTGGTCGACGTCCGACCTTCCCGCGAGGATCTCCCCGTCGAACGCGATCCGCTCACCTGGCTTCACGCGCACAACGTCGCCGTTCTCGACCTCTCCTGCCAAGACCTCCACGAACTCGCCGTCCTCGCCCCTCTTCAAAGCCGTAGGCGGTGCATAGACCATCAGCGACCGCACAGCCTCGTGCGCGTGTGCGAGCGACCGGGCTTCGACCGCCTCTGCGATGGCGAAGAGGACGATGACCATCGACGCCTCCGACCACTCGCCCAGGGCCACCGCGCCGACGGTCGCCAGCGACATCAGGAAGTTGATGTTGAGCGTGAACGTCTTGACAGAGGCCCACGCCTTCTTCAGCACCGGCCAGCCGCTCATCGCGATCGCGACGACCGCAAGCCCCGTCTCCCACGATGCGCTCGTCGCCAAAGTGGTCCAAGTGATGGCTTCTGCCGCGAGCGCGATGGCCAGGGCCGTCCCGAGCACAAGGTTCTGCCGGCGGTTGACGGCGGCCTGGTCGACTTCGCGCACGGTCGGATCCATTCCGACCGACTTCAGCGCGTCGCGGATGGGTTGGTCCGTCTCCAGTTCGTGCTCGACAGTCAATCGGCGCTCGAGCAGGTCGAACTCCATGGACTTGACGCCCTGCACGCGCGCCAGGCGGTTGCGGATGATCTGCTCCTCGGTGGGGCAGTCCATCTGCTGGATCAGATACTCGTTGGTCGTCAACCCGTCGCCTACGGTGACTCCATGAACGGATACCTGTGGTCGGTCGGTGGCACGAACGTCTCCTTGATCGTCCGCGCGCTCAGCCACCGGTACAGGTTCAAGTGCGATCCTGCCTTGTCGTTCGTGCCGCTGGCCCTCGCCCCGCCGAACGGTTGCTGGCCCACGACCGCGCCCGTGCACTTGTCGTTGATGTAGAAGTTGCCTGCGCAGTTCTGCAGTCGCAACGTCGCGAGTTCGACGGCGCTTCGGTCTGTGGCGAGCACCGCGCCTGTGAGCGCATAGGGCGACGTCGTGTCGACCATGTCGAGCGCGTCCTCGAACTTGTCCGCATCGTAGACGTGGATCGTGAGCACGGGCCCGAACACCTCCTCGCACATCGTCGTCGACCTCGGATCGCTGCTCTCGATGATCGTCGGCTCGATGAAGTATCCCTTCGATTTGTCGCCTTTGCCCCCGACCAGGACCTTGCACGAAGAGTCCTTCTTCGCGCCCTCGACGTACCCCATGATGCTGTCGAAAGCCTTCTCGTCGATTACGGCGTTGATGAAGTTCGTGAAGTCCTCGACCGTGCCCATCTTCAGCGACTTGGTGGTCTCGACGAGCATGTTGCGCACCTCGTCGGCCATGTTGCTGGGGATGTACGCGCGGCTCGCGGCGGAGCACTTCTGTCCCTGATATTCAAATGCGCCACGAACAAGCGCCGTAGCGACCGCCTTCGGGTCCGCGCTCTTGTGGGCGATGATGAAGTCCTTGCCGCCCGTCTCGCCGACGATGCGCGGATAGGTGCGATACTGCGGCAGCGTGTTGGCGATCGTCCGCCACATGGCCTGGAACGTGTCGGTCGAGCCC
>DATLWQ010000046.1:0-5109 GCA_035576225.1 Fimbriimonadaceae bacterium
AAGCCGGGCCAAAAGGTCTCCTGGCGCGTCAACGTGCGCAACTACGGCGATCTCGACTCTCAGTCCCAGACCCTTACCGTCGACCAGGCAGGCCGTCAGGTCGTGAGCCAAAAACGGTCCGGAACAATCGCGGTCGGTGGAACGGAGGTCATGACGTTCGAAGCGCCTTGGCCCGATACACCGCTCAACCCGTCGCTGGCTCTGATGTCGCTGCGCGTCGCGACCGCAGAGCAGGACAGGAACCCGAGCGACAACGGCCTGGCGGTCTATCCCGACGGGCTCCCGGTCTATGTCCACGGTGCTGAACCGTCCCAGGTGCAGAAGGCGGTCACCGACCTCAACCAGCGCGTCTTCCCGACCAGCAAGTTCGGCGCTTGGCCCGACGGCTGCGTCGAACGCCTACGCGTCGTCACTTCGCCAGAGGGAGCGATCGACGTCCCGGCAGAGGACGGCGACGTCGAGCAGGATCTCCTGCGCGCGATCGTCGGCCTCCCAGCGGTCCTCCTGCGCCCCTACGCCGACAAGCCGCCGACGCTGGCGGCGGTGACCGTCCCGGCGTTCGTATCCAAGGCCGGCCAGGTCGGACTCCTTCCCGACACGCGCGACGACGTCCTCGTCCCACAAGGCCTCGCGATCCCCGACAGCGCGGCCACCTCGCTCGCTTTCGGCGACATCCCTATGGTCGAACACCGCATGCTCAGCCGCTCCGAGACGACGATCCTCAATACGCTCGTCGGCAAAACGGGCGCAGACCGCCAACTCCCCTGGCAGATGACGCCCAACGCGATCTTTTTCCGCGTCATCACCCCGGACGGCAAGCCGCCCCGCGGAGCGCGCCTCGACGTCTACCAATTGGTGGGCGGCGCGTTCGGTGGCGTTCCCGTATTCTCTTCGGCGCTCCCTCCGGACGGCACGGTCCTCATGCCGCCGCGAGCGGGCGGCGCGTTTGGCAAGAGCAACCCCTACGGAGACCTCCAGACGGACGGCTCCAACGGCTGGCTCCTCGCCGTCGTGAGCGCGCACGACACCAACGCGTCGTCGTGGATACCAGTGTGGCAGTTGTGGGACGAGGCCGCGCGCGGCAACGACGCCGCTGGCTACGTCGAACTTCGCATGCAACTCTCCTCAGGCGAACTCGACCGCACGCAGAACATCGCGCTCAACAAGATCGTGACCGACGAGGCCAAGCGGTTCCCGGCGCAACTCAACGCCCTCGTCGACGGCAAGGTCCAGACCTCGCTGACGTTCGAGAACGAGCCCGAAGGCTACTGGATCGAGGTTGACATGGGTCGCGACCTTCCGATCGGCGAAGTCAGCCTCACCTTCGACGGCATGCCGTGGAAGCAGTTCCGAATCGTCACCTACAAAACCGCGCAGAACCCTGAAGATGGCCAGGTGTGGGCGGAAGAGGCGAACGGCCCCGCGAACACCACGCTAGACAAGACCGACGACGGACACACGATCCTGCGCTACCTCTCGACCAGCGTGCGCTCCCGCTTCCTGCGGATCGTCCCGCTCAGCCCGGAGGCCGTGAAACTCTCCGAGATCACGGTGGTGCCGCTCAAGACCGACTAGAGCGGCTTCATCTCCAGCCAGTTGGTGCCGACCTTCCCGTCGACTTCAACGGGCACGTCCAAGGTGTAGGCGCCCTCCATCTTCTGGCGGATCGGCTCGAACATCGAGTCGTCGTCCTTGGGCGCTTCGAACAGCAGTTCGTCGTGCACCTGCAGTAGCATCTTCACCGCGCCCTTGCCGAGCACCGCTCGCACCTGGATCATCGCGATCTTGATCATGTCGGCGGCGGTGCCCTGCAGCGGAGCGTTCATCGCCTGCCTCTCGCTGTACATTCTCACGTTCCGGTTAGCAGCGTGAATCTCAGGGAAGTAGCGCCTGCGGCCGCCGAGCGTCGTCGTGAAGCCCGTCTTGCGCGCGCCCTCCACGATCGAGTCAGTGAACGACTTGATCGCAGGGAAGCGCTCGTTGTACTGCTGGATCAGATCCCGAGCCTCGCTGACGGAGAAGCCCGTGCCCAACTGCCGCGCAAGCCCGAAGTCAGTCACTCCGTACAGCACCGCGAAGTTGAGCAGTTTCGCCTGGGCGCGCTGGTCCCGCGTCACGTCCTTCGGTTCGACGTGGAACATGAGCGCGGCCGTCGCCCGGTGCACGTCCTCGTGTCGCTGGAAAGCACCGACGAGCGCCTCGTCGTGGCACATGTGCGCCAGGACGCGAAGTTCGATCTGCGAGTAGTCGAACGAGACGAGCCTTTGTCCCTTTTCCGCGACGAACGCCTTGCGGATCTGTCTTCCGAGGTCGGTCCGTACCGGAATGTTCTGCAGGTTGGGGTCGTTGCTGCTGAGCCGCCCCGTCGCGGCGACCGCCTGGTTGAACGACGTGTGCACGCGCCCGTCTTCGGCGACCATGCGCGGCAGCGCGTCGGCGTACGTGCCCTTCAGTTTTGTCAGTTCCCGATAGTTCAGGATCTCGCTGGCGATCTCGTGCTCGGCGGCCAGGTCTTCGAGGATCTCCGCGCCAGTCGCCCACCCGGTTTTCGTCTTCTTTCCGCCTGGCAGTCCGAGTTTCTCGAACAGGATCGGCCCGATCTGCTTGGGAGAACTCACGTTGAACTCCTCGCCAGCCAGCTCGTAGATGTGCGCCTTCACCTGCTCGATGCTCTTCTGAAGTTGCTCGGAGTATTCGCCCAGATAAGCCGTGTCCAGTTCGATGCCGTGCGTCTCCATCTCGGCAAGGATCGGCACCAGCGGGAGTTCGATCTCGTCGAGCGTCTTCGTTTGCCCCTCGGCTGCGAGCCGCTCCCGCATCACCTTTTCGAGCGGTGCCAGCGCGGCAGCCTTCTGTTCCGGCTTTTCGGGCACAGGCACGTCCATGTAGCCGTGGATCAGCCCGCCCAGATCGTAGTCGCCCCTGTCCGACTGCAGCACATATCCCGCAAGCATCGAGTCGAAGCGCGGCGCCGTCAGTGGAGCCCCATCAGTCTTGTAGAACCGCTTGACGTCGTGGCCCATCGCCTGTCCGGGCCGGTCACGGAACAGACGGCCCGCATCGTCGACGCTCGAGCGCCGCACTTCGCTCCCGACCGCGACGTACGCCTCCGCCGACTCCTCGTCGAACATCGAGGGCTGGTCTCCCGCCGCCGCGAGCACGACACCAAACGGGCGGTTCTTCACCCACTTGTCCAGGTCGGGGTAGTCGTACCTCCCGTCGCTGAGTGAGGCTTCGACGCTCTCCGAGACGACCTCGGCACTGACCGGCGCCCCGCCCTCGACGTAGCGCGCGACGACCGAGTCAAGACGCTTCACCTGCGACCGGAACTCCAGTTCCGAAAGGTGCTCGCGCACGTGTTCGAGCCCTTCGCGCGTGATGTGGTACGGCGCGAAGTCGTAGTCGATCTCGACGTGCCGATCGATTGTCGCCAACCATTTGGAAAGTTTCATCTTGTCCACGTTCGGCTCGATCTTCTTCTTGTACTTCGGCTCCAGGTCTTCGATGTGCTCAATGATCTGCTCGATGCCGCCGTACTGCTGGATCAGCAGAGTGGCGGTCTTGTCGCCGACGCCGGGAACGCCCGGGATGTTGTCGCTACTGTCCCCGGCCATCGCCTTGTAGTCCACGACGTGCTCCGGTCCAAACCCGTACCGTTCGACGACCTCTTCCGGCCCGTACGTCTTCGGCGGCTTGCCAAAGTTCTGCGGCGTCATGACGCTCACTGCGTTGTCGACCAGTTGGAGGGTGTCTAGGTCGCCTGTCACGATCGTCGTGTCGTAGCCGTTCTCCTCCGCCTGGCGAGAGACAGTTCCCACGATGTCGTCGGCCTCGTAGCCAGTGACTTCGAGGACCGGGATGCCGAAGGCGGAGATCAGTTCGCGAGATCCTTCCAGTTGCTCGATCAGTTCTTGCGGCGTTTCACGGCGCGTCCCCTTGTACTCCGGGAACTCGGCGTGGCGGAACGTCTTTCCTGGCGCGTCTAGCGCCACGACGACCGCGTCCGGCTCGATGTTGCCAAAGATCGCGAACAGCATGTTCGTGAAGGCGAACAGGGCGTTCGTCGGCTTGCCGGCGCTCGTGCTGAGGTACCGAGAGCCGTAAAAGCCCCGAAAAAGGAGGCTATAGCCGTCGATCAGCACCAGCCGCTTGCGAGCCATTCCACGACGATACCCCTGCCTCTGCGCGCCTGCGGTCCCCGGTACTTTTAGGGTACTATTCGCAATGTTTATTGCTTCTTCGGCCGAGTCTGCTCACGGCCAGACACGGTTGAAATGAGGGAAATCTATGGTTTACCGGCCGCTCCGTTATGAACAGATGATGAAGGCCGCCGAGGGCCTCGATGTCCGGGCCCGCCGTATGTTTGACGGCATGGCGATCTACTCAGGTGAGAAGATGTTTGCCTACTTGGTGGGTGAGGATATTGGACTCAAACTATCGCCGCGCGACCGAAAGAAGGCCCTGAGCCTCACCGGCGCGGAGCCGCTCAAAGCGGATCCCAAGCAGGCGCCGATGAAAGAGTACGTCCGCATGCCGCAAGAAGTGCTGGACAACTACGACCAGTTCGTCGATTGGGTCCAGAAGAGCGCCGGGTACGCCACAGGCTCCGTCCACTAAACATCGAACACTTTTCTCGCTTCTTGCGTCAGAATAAGTACGGACAGTCCGCAACGGCGCGGACACGTATGTCCGCTGGCATCATCGTGGGGCCCCTTGCGGGCCCCATCTTCGTTATATGGACCGCTCCTTGCCGTTGAAAAAGATCGCCGTGGTGACAAGCGGCGGCGATGCGCCTGGCATGAACGCCGCGGTGCGCGCAGTCGTCCGCTCCGCCCTCGTCAAAGGAGCGCAGGTATTGGGCTTCGCGCACGGCTACCGCGGCATCATCGGCAACGAGGTCCGCGAGATGACCTCAAAGAGCGTCGGCGGCATCGTCAGCCAGGGCGGCACCATCCTCCACACGGCCCGCTCCCCAGAGTTCAAGAAGGCCGAGGGCCGCAAGCAGGCGCACGACGTGCTCATCGAGAACGGGGCTGAAGGGCTGATCGTCATCGGCGGCGACGGCAGTCTCGCAGGTGCGAAGCGGCTCTGCGACGAGTTCGACTTCCC
>DATLWQ010000047.1:0-2806 GCA_035576225.1 Fimbriimonadaceae bacterium
TTCACCGTTCGCGAGTCTCTCGCGCTCCTCGCCGACTGGGAGGACGTCTGGAGCCAGCGAGTTAGGAGGACGGTTGAAGAGGACTCTCCACAACTGCCCGACGCCGACGAAGACCAAATGGCGATCGACCATGACTACCGATCGGCTGACCCCGAAGAGTCGCTGCGTACTTACAAGCAATCGCGGGCTGAACTGGTTCGGTACATCCGGGCACTTCCAGACTCCGCGTGGAGCCGCAAGTGCCACCGCGAGGGCGTCGGCGAAATGACCTTGTTCGATCTTGCAGTCAACATCCTCGGCCACGACGGCTACCACTTCCAGCACACCTTAGAAAGCCTGAAGGCACGGACTTAGTCCGATGCTCGCCCCGCTCCTCTTCGCCCTGACACCGACGGTCCAACCAAACGATTGGGTCGTCTACCAGCCCGCCAAGCCGAACGGAAAGCAGATCGTCTTCCTCAGCGGCGACGAGGAGTACCGCAGCGAGGAAGGCCTACCGCAACTCGCCAAGATCCTCGCCTTGCGCCACGGCTTCAGGTGCACCGTTCTGTTCTCAGTCAACGGCAAGGGCGAGATCGACCCCGACGAGCACCACAACGAGCCTGGGCTCGAGGCGCTCGACACCGCCGACCTCGTCGTCATGCTCCTGCGCTTCCGCGAATGGCCCGACGACCAGATGAAGCACTTTGACGCCTACGTCAAGAGGGGCAA
Organism: Fimbriimonadaceae bacterium; assembly: GCA_035576225.1. Lineage (GTDB taxonomy): Bacteria > Armatimonadota > Fimbriimonadia > Fimbriimonadales > Fimbriimonadaceae > JADFMN01. Next base: position 712 of record DATLWQ010000047.1, read on the forward strand.
GCCGATCATCGCCCTGCGCACCTCCACCCACGCCTTCGACCTCAAGAGCGGCCCGTACGAGATGTACGGCTGGCAGAGCAAGACCTGGCCCGGCGGCTTCGGGCGTCACGTCCTCGGCGAGACATGGGTCAGCCACTGGGGCAACCACGGCCAGCAGGGCACCCGCGGGATCATCGTCGCGCGCCACCCTGTCCTCAAAGACGTCCAAGACATCTTTGTCACCACCGACGTCTACGAGGCGCACCCTCCCGAGGACTGCGAAGTGCTCGTGCGCGGCCAAGTCGTCGATGGCCTCCATGACGACGACCAGCCCGCCAACATCGAAAAGCAGAACTCCCTCGGCCAAAACCAACCAGTCAACGACCCGATGATGCCGATCGTCTGGACACGCGGCAAAACGCTCACGACCACGATGGGCGCGGCGACCGACCTCCTCAACGAGGGGCTCCGCCGACTGATCGTCAACGGCGCATACTGGATGACCGGCCTCGACGTCCCGGCCAAGGCCGACGTCACGCTGGTCGGCGACTACAAGCCCAGCCCTTTCGGCTTCGGCGGATACAAAAAGGGCGTCAAACCGGGCGACCTGGCATCAAACTAGAGCAGCCCCGGCCACAGTTCTGAGACCCGCTTCTTCATCCCTTCCCATCCCCCGTCGGACATCCGCCACCAACGCTGGTCGAACTCCCGCATCTCCGGCGTGCTCACCTCGAACAGAGCGACGCTGAGACCGACGACGACTGCCCGCGCAGCCATCGCGCGAATCGCGTTGATGTCCTGGCCCGCCTCGTAGTACCCCTTGAACATCGACGGCACACAAGGCAGCGGCATCATCGCAAAGTCCCGCGCCGGGTCGCCGTAAGAAGCGTCGCCCCAGTCCAGGATCGCAGTCAACCGTCCGGTGGAAGGGTCGCCCATCAGGTTCCATGGGTGCACGTCGTTGTGGATGAAGCACGGCTCCCACGCGTCGCCACCCAGCGCCGACAGTCGCTCGACGGAAGAGAGAATGTCGTCAGCGGTCGCTTGCGAAATCACTCCTCGCTTCACAGCGCGTTTGATCCACTTCTCATAGTCGGGCCCCTTGTCTTGGTGCAGGTGTCTGCGAAGTCCTTCCGGCACCGGAAGGCGGTGCAGCAAAGCGAGGTCGCGCCCGATCTGTAGCCACGCGCTTTCATACTCGCCGTACGAAAGTCGGCTAAACCCGATCACCTCCCCCTTCACCCGTTCATAGATCGTGTAGGGTCGTGGCGCGAACTCCATTTCGCACGCGATGAGAGCGGGCGTGGTCAGGCCTGCAGCGACCAACAGAGGCACGACGGCGGCCTCTCGCTCGCACTCCGCGTCGCACACCTCGTCCTTCCCCTCGCCGACGATCCGCAGTACGTGCGCGTCCCCTATCGCCCACGCCTCGTTCACCATCCCGCCCTTCGGCAACAGCGAGACCGCCCCGGCGATGCCGTGGCGGTCTGCTATTGCGCGGATCAACGACTCCGGATAAGACACCGGGCGTCGAGTGTACGCGAACTACGACGGAGCGATGTTGTGGTTGGCGCGGAAGAAGTTCGTCGAGTCGTACTTCTTCTTGACCTCCTTCAGCCTCGCTTCGTTGGCACCGTACACGTTGTGGATCCGCTGCGCCTCGTCATCCGTGAGGAAGTTCATGTAGGCGCCGCCCGTGGCGTACTTCTCGGTGGCCTTGTAGAAGTCGCGGCACCAGCCGATGCACTTGTCGTCCTCGGCTGCCGTCTCCCATCGACCGTGGACGTTCATCACGTAGTTGAACTGCCGGTCGCCGAACGCCGTCGCGTCGGCACCGACCTTCTTGACCGCGCCGCCCAACTGTCCGACGAAGATCTCTGTGTGCGGGCTCGGCAGCGTGCTGATCGCCGCCTGCAGCGCCTCGATCCAACCGTCGTCGAGCGTGTTGAAGTAGTGCGACTTCCAGTAGTTGCGGAGCCCGGGCGTCAACAGCGGGTCGAACGCCTGCTGCCAACCGGCGAACGGGTGCGGTCCGATCACGTCAGCGATCGGTTTGCCGATCGCGCGGTACGGGGCAAGTGCCTTCTCGCCTTCGGCCATGTCGCCGCAGTACATC
>DATLWQ010000048.1:0-5216 GCA_035576225.1 Fimbriimonadaceae bacterium
GTTCTGGCCACGGTCCGCCTTGAGGTCCGATCTGCGGATCAGCGAGGCCGCGCGTCTCCAGTTCTTGTTGGCGATCGCCTCGTTGATCTGCTCTTGAGTGGCAGGTGCAAACCAATAGAAGTAGGCGCCGACGGCGCCTGCAGCCACGACAAGACCGAGCACGCTGAACAGCAGCCACCGAAGTTTCAAGCGCTTGCTTTGAACCTGCATCCTATTCGAATCTACCCCGTTGCCGCACACCGCGTTCCCGCTTCCGCGTATTATCAGGGCGATGAACCGACTGCAGACGCCCCTTCCGAAACTCGGCATCCGCCCGGTGATCGACGGACGCTACGGCGGAGTCCGAGAATCGCTCGAGAACCAGGTGATGGCGATGGCCAAGGCGACGGCGAGAATGGTCAGCAAAGAAGCCCGCCACGCCAGCGGCGAAATGGTCGAGTGCGTCATAGCCGACACCTGCATAGGCGGCCTCGCCGAGAGCGCGCAGTGCGACGCAAAGTTTGCAAGAGAGGGCGTCGGTCTCACACTCACGGTCACGCCGTGCTGGTGCTACGGATCAGAGACCATGGACACCCACCAGACAAGACCCAAGGCGGTCTGGGGCTTCAATGGCACCGAGCGCCCCGGCGCCGTCTATCTCGCGGCAGTCCTCGCAGGTCACGCGCAAAAAGGCCTCCCGGCGTTCGGCATCTACGGGCGCGACGTCCAAGACGCGGGCGACAAGACGATCCCCGAAGACGTCCAGGAGAAGATCCTGCGCTTCGTTCGTGCAGGCGTCGCCGCGGCGACCATGAAGGGCACGACCTACGCCGCAATGGGAGGAACGAGCATGGGAATCGCAGGCAGCATCGTCGATACGCGCTTCTTCGAGCAGTACCTCGGCATGAAGGTCATGCACATCGACATGTCCGAGTTCAGCGGCCGAATCGCCCACGACGTCTACGACCCCAAAGAGTTCAAGAAGGCGATGCGTTGGGTAAAGGCCAACTGCAAAGAAGGGAAGGACTGGAACGACCCCGCCAAACAGCGCACAAGAGTGCAGAAGGACCAAGACTGGGAGACCAGCGTCAAGATGACCCTCATCGCGCGCGACCTGATGGTCGGCAACCCTAACCTCGCAGAACTCGGCTATCAAGAGCAGGCGCGCGGCCACAACGCCCTCATGGGCGGCTTCCAAGGCCAGCGCCAGTGGACCGACCACTATCCCAACGGCGACTTCATGGAGGCGGTTCTCACAAGCAGTTTCGATTGGAACGGCAAACGCCAGCCGTTCGCCTTCGCCACCGAGAACGACTGCCTCAACGCGACCTCGATGCTCTTCGGCCACCTCCTCACCGGCACAGCCCAACTCTTCTCCGACGTCCGCACCTATTGGTCCCTCGACGCCATCAAGCGCGTGACTGGTGTGCGCCCGTCGATTCCCTCCCCCTTGGGCCAGGGAGGGGGTAAACCAGACGGCGTCCTCCACCTCATCAACTCCGGCCCCTCAGCCCTCGATTGGACGGGGGCCAGCACTCCCTCCCCTTGGGCCGAAGGCCGAGGGGGCAAGGGGGTGGGGGTACTTGTAGGGAACGCCAGCGTTCCCTCCCCCTTGGGGGAGGGCCAGGGAGGGGGTGTTATCAAGCACTGGCGAGACCTCACGAAAAGCGACGTCGAAGCCTGCCTCAAAGCCACACGCTGGTGCCCATCGATGACCGAGTACTTCCCAGGCGGCGGCTGGTCCACCGACTACACGACGAGAGGCGGAATGCCCTGCACCATGTGCCGCGTCAACCTCGTCGCCGGCCTCGGCCCAGTGCTCCAGATCGCCGAAGGCTGGACCGTCGAACTTCCAGAAAAAGTCCACAAGGTCCTCGACGAACGCACAAACCCGACCTGGCCGACGACCTGGTTCGTCCCGCGCCTGACAGGTAAGGGCGTCTTCACCAGCGTCTACGACGTGATGAACGCATGGGGCGCCAACCACGGCGCGATCTGCTACGGCCACATCGGCGCCGACCTCGTCTCTCTGGCGAGCATCCTCCGCATCCCCGTCGACATGCACAACGTCGAGACCCTTTTCCGCCCCTCAGCCTGGAACCGCTTCGGCACAGCCGACCTCGAATCCGCCGACTACCGCGCCTGCGCCACCTACGGCCCACTGTACGGCTAGCGAACCTCTGCCAGATTCTTTGGGAGTGCGCGGCTTGAGCCGCGCTTTCTATAGCGGCGCTTAAGCGCCGCACTCCAAGTGCCGCAGTGATGTTGCAACGCAGCAACAGTGACGGGTGGCCCGGTCTGACTCGAAGAGCAGACCGGGTGTCGACGCTTTGGGAGGGATAGCGGGTGGCCGGGGTCGAAGATCACGGCGGGTGGCCTGGCTTTGTAAACTCGCCAACGTGTGGCACGGTTGTCCTGCAAGACGCATTAGGCACACGTCATTCCAAGCCCGGCGGCTTGCTGGACAGCCGTGGAATCTGACGCAGACGGGTGGCTGGGGTCGAAGATCACGGTCGCATCGGGGCAAGCCACTGCATGCAGCGAAACAGGCGTAAGCAAGTCAGGAGTCAACGCTTTAAGACCGCAGACTCGACCGCTCGTCGTCGTCAGTGATGATCTGCATGTTCTGCGCCGCCCTCATCTCGCTCAACTGACGCTCGATCGCCTCCAGCCGCTTCAACGTCTCGTCGCTCGCGTTCCCCTTCAACGCCTTCGCCATCTGCCTCTGGTGCCGAAGCAGCATCATCGTCATCGGAACGACCACGAAGCCACCGAAGACGCTCACGGCGACGATCATTCCAGGCAGCTCGCTGAATACCATGCCTAGTTGACGCGAGCCCCACGCAGCGCGTTGCATCGTCCGCTAGCGCTAAAGCGCTGAAGGCGCGAGAGACGATAGCCCAGGGCATCGCCCTGGGCTAGTCGGCACGATTGTGCAATCAAGCCCTGTAAGGGCGATCTAAGAATCCAACCCCCTTGTCCCTCCTTCCGACCACACGTCCAAAGCACCCAATTCACACCATACGCCGAACCCTTCCCCTACACTCATGCCATGGTTCGAATGTATCTGAAAGCGACCGAAAACGTCCACGAGACGAAGCACCACTGGGAGCACCTGCGCAGTCTCGTACAGGAGGTCTGCAAGAACGAGAAGATCGATCCAAAGTCCGTCAAGGCCTTCTTCGAGGAGTACGAGGCCTGGGCCACAGGCCCAGGTGCGCCTGAGGGGTTCGTCAACCTCCGCATCGCCACGGTACCGCTCGGAAAGGAGGTCGAAAGCAATTTGGCGGACACCTTGCACGCCAAACTGTGCGAAATGTACAGGCACTCGCTTGAGAGCGGAAAGGCGAGCGTCTCCGTCGAGATCCGCGAGATGAACCCGGACAACTACCGCGTCAGTCCATAATCTGCGCCGTCGCACCTGTGACGATGACGCGTTCTCAATTCGCGTTCCCCGTTTCACGTCTCCCTTTGTCCGTTACGCCCGGTACACTCCGCCACATGCTTGCTCTCATCCTTGCGCTCACCGTCGGCCAGCACGCCGGCTCCATCAAACCGCAGGCCGCAATGGAACAGATCGCCTGGATGAAGGGCGAGTGGACCGGCCGCCAGGACTTCAACACGGGCGGCGCGCCGATGATGGGCGACGCCACGAACCACGTCGAAGACGCGATCGGCGGCCGCTACCTGGAAGAGCGCCTCTCGACCTCCCTTCCGGGCCGCAAGCCCAGCGACACGCGCCACATGATCACCTTCGACCCCACGTCACAGACCTACAAGGCGTGGTGGTTCAACGACACCCTCGTCGGCCCGATGGAACTGCAGGGCAAGATCGAAGAAGGCAAACTCGTCCTCACCGGCAAGGCGGCTGGCCAGGCAGGCCAGGGAAGGAACCTCCGCGCGACCTACGCCCACATGCGGGAGGCCGACGCCGAGACCCTCACCTTCACCCTGGAGATGGACCAGGACGGCCACTGGTTCCGCCTCTTCACGACGACGTACAAACGAGCGCTGCACTAACCGCGGTCTGCCGGAGCCTCCTCTCCCCACACCTGGGGAGAGGACAAAGGTGAGGGGTTGTCAGTAAGAGTCCTTTCCAAACAAACTACACCTCCGTACCTCGACCCTAAACCCTAAACCCTAAACCCTAAACCCTAAACCCTAAACCCTAACGACCATCTACCCCGGCGGAATCTTCCACCGATAGCCGATCGGCACCTGCGAAGCAAGCGCCTGCGCCGTCAGCATCCCAATCTGCTTCATCGTGTGCACTCCGAACGGAGCCTGGCCCCCGAGTTTGCCGATCGCTCCGATCAGCGCCTTGAGTTCCTCCGGAGCCTTCGGCTGCTCGTCGACGAACAGCGTACACTCGTTCAGCGGCCCTTGCACCCCCGACTTCAAGTCGGAAAGTTCGATGAACTCCGCCATAGCGAAGTACGGTGTAAGCCCCGCCAGCCGCGACCCGGCGCTAAACAAAGCCTCTTTGTCCTTATCCTTTGAGTATGCCGCCAGTCTGTCCACATAAGCCATCCGGATGTCCGACTGCAGGATCACCGGCACGAGCCGGTTCGGGTCCTCAACGATCGCAGCGAGGGCGAACTTCCTGATCTCCTTGCCGAGGTCCTCGTCCCAGTGCGAAATCTCCGTCCCGCACTCCAGCATCGCATTGGCGAAGAAACTGCCGTCGTAGGTCTTGATCGACTCCGCTCGCCAAAGCCAGTACCCGGTCGCGAACGGCTCAATCGTGTCGAGGAACTTCGGGTCGTCCTTGGCCGCCTTCTCGATGGCGGAGGCGAAGTCGTGCGCACCGTCATAGAGCGGCTGGGCGACCTGCTGTTGCGAGGCGGCGAGGAGGGCGAGCGCGGCAATCATGGCTCTACAACATATTAGACGCTCGGCGGGCGCGTTCGATCACCGCGACGTGTAGCCGCCGTCGATCACCAGTTCGGACCCGGTGACGAACCTTGATTCGTCCGAGGCCAGGTAGACGATCCCGTACGCCACGTCCATCGGCTCGCCGATGTGCCCGACCGGCGTACCAGCGACTAAAGCCTTCATAACCTCGTCCGGATCGCCCAGGTTCTTGATCCCGTGCTCCAGCATCGGTGTGTCGATGTAGCCTGGATGCACTGAGTTAACGCGGATGCCGTTCTTGGCGTACAGCATCGCATCGGTCTTCGACATCAGCCGCACCGCGCCCTTGCTCGCGTGATAGGGCGGTGCGTCCGGCGCCCCTA
>DATLWQ010000049.1:0-9423 GCA_035576225.1 Fimbriimonadaceae bacterium
ATTTGCCGCGGTCGTGTGGCTCGCCTTCTACCTGCGGCACACGCGGGGCGGGCTTAGGCTCTTCGCGGTCGGCAACGACCCAGAGAAGTCTCGACAGATGGGGCTCAACCCGGTTCGCATCCGCTACGTTGCACTCATTGGTACGGGAGTGCTGGCGGGGCTCTCCGGCACGTTGATCTTGAGCAACGCTCAGAGTTTCACGGACGGAATCACCGCCGGTCGCGGGTTCATCGCTCTGGCCGCGCTCATTCTGGGTGGCTGGAAGCCCTGGCCGACGCTTGGCGCATGCCTGCTTTTCGGCTTGTTCTCGGCGCTGCAACTGCAGTTGCAAGGATCAGTGGTCTTCGGTTTCGTCATCCCGAGCGAGGCGTGGGCTGCGCTTCCATATCTGGTGACTATCGTGGCTTTGGCGGGCTTTTTGGGTAGGAGCAAGGCACCCTCCGGACTCGGAATCCCCTAAAATAGAGGGATGCTGGGCCTGGTGCTCTATGCGATGACGACGCTTGAGTCGGACATCTGGTTCGATCAGATCGCGTGGTCACACGCTAATCTCAGTTCCGGCGCGTTCACTGCCGTCTCCACGGTCAGCGGAGTTCTAGGCGTCAGCGGGCACAAGTACGAGATCAGGTTTCGTTGGCCAAGCGACTACCGAGTGAAGAGCGTCGACAAGGAGACGGGCGCGGTCATTCGAGACGTCACGTTTGACTCCTCGAACATGACCGATTACAACCCGTCGCTAGGACAGTACACCGAAACGCCGATCGACCCGAAGGTCAAACTCAATGACGCGGTCGAAAAACTCGAGGCGGGGTTCGATCCTATGATCGCTGGCTTTGCGACGCCGACCGGTGTTGACGAATGGATCGAGCCATTGCGCAAACTGCGGCCGTGGACTGCGAAGTACGGCAGTAAGACAAAGACGCTCACTTTCAAGGCGCCCCAGAGGTCGATCGTGCTCCACATACGGACTGCTGACTCTCTGATCACGGGAATCTCGATCAAGAACGAGGCCCAGACACTCGGCTGGAGCCTGACGTACCACGACGACGTCGGCGGTCTCAAGTTCGTCCCGCCCAGCGGCACGTGCAAGGTCGCGGTTTTCGATCAAGACATGCGACCACCGAAGTACTCGAGCGACAAAGCGCGCTCGGTCGCGCTCAAGATGTTCGACGCGTACAACGAAATCAGGGCTCTGGGCTTCAAGGTCCGCGGCGACGAAGGAACAACTTCAGTCTCGATGAGGGGCGAGTTTGTCCGGCAGGACGACGACGTCGCTTCCTGGACCTATGACGGCAAGACGCTCACGGCGTACGTCAAGGGACGGAAGAGGTGGTACTCCGGGCACATGAACTTCAATGGAGTGCTGACGGCGATCGCGGACCTAGGAACGCGAGTCGATCCGACACTGAGGCTGCTCATGACGAAAGTCAACCCCTATCGCAAGCGGCTCGGTGACGGTGCGACGGTGAAATATGTAGGCACGATGAAACTCCACGGCGAGCCGGCGACGATCATCGAGTCTGTGAGCGACAACGCGAAGATAACGCTGATCGTGCGCGACGAGGACGGCCTGGTTTTGAGCAGTAGCGTACAGGCCGGGCCAAACGCGCCTACGATCACTTCTCAGACAAACTTGGAGTATGAGTACTTCCCGGTCGCGCCAGACGCGGCGACTAAGTTGCGGCTTCAGCCGAGCGGCTCCGTGACCGTACTTGAATCGAAACCAACCAAGACCTAGGCGGCGCTACCGATGTCCTCTTTCTTGAACATCTTGACGGCCTCTGTCACACCTTCGTCCGGCTCTCCGTACTTCGGGGGCGCTGCGTCCTTATCAGGAACGAGCGGATTGCCTTCCAGACGAACTCCCTTGATAGTCACGTAGTCCATCAGGGGGTACTGGATGAGAAATCCATCGCTGATCTGGGTCATGACGGACGCCAATACTGCTCCGACTGAGCGCGACCCAATGAGCGTCGCTCCGCGCTGTTCCTTCAGTGCCGCCGCGAACATCTCGGACGCGCTGCCTGTTCCGCCGTCAATGAGGACAGCGACATCACCCTTGAAAGGCGGCTTGTTCCTGATGAGCGGAAGCAACTTCTTCGTATCCCACTTTGCGACTTTGAACACGTCGGCGTCAGCGTCGCCCGTCTCCTCCTCGTAGTGCTTGATCGCTGACTTGTCGACGAAGGTCCCCAGCGGCTGTTCGCGCGTCAGGAAGAAACTCGATAAGTGGCGCAGGTTACTGACCCTTCCGCCTCCGTTGCCCCTGAGGTCGATGATCAGGTGCTTGGCCGATTCGGCTTCCGCCATGAGGTCTTGAACGTGCTGCTCGTCGTAACTTTGGTCAAAACTCGGAATCGTCAGGAGAGCGACGTCCTTCTCCGGCCACGAGAGCTCCTCGGGTATGACGGTGCTGAACTCTTTGCGGACAAGATCGCGCTGAATGATCACTCCGTTGCGGTCAATCGTGATCTTGACCGGCTCTCCCGCCTTGCCGGCCAGATCAGCCGGCGTGTGCACAGGCTTTCCGTCCGCCTCGATGATAAGGTCGCCGATCTTGATGCCGGCACCGGCGGCCGCGCCATCGTCGAAAACGCGGACGACCCTGATCCCCTTGTCCTCGATCTGAATGCGCACCCCGATGCCGACGATTTTGTTCGTGACGCGCTGCTCTGCCATTCTGGGCGAGAAAAGGAGGATATGGCTAAACCCGAGTTCGCTCAGGGCAGTGTTGACCGTGCCCGTGAAGTCGTCTGTCGTCTGCGCCTTATCGATCTGGTCCTTGAAGTCGGCAATGAGCGTCGGCCACTTTTCGAAGTCGACGCCTGGGACGAAGGCGGTCGTCGTGAGGATCATGGTGAGATCCGTTAGGACGCTCTGCTTGACCTGTTCGTCGATCTTCGGAGCCTCAACCTTAGGAGGTTCTGCGGCCTGCTGCGCGTATGCCGCTACGGAGACGAGCGCCAGGACGAAGACTGCGAGGGAACGAAGGAAGCGTTTCATAGCGGGTCGAAGTTCTTTATATCAGTACGGTGGAACCCGGCCAAATTGTGCCGACAAGTACAAACTGTACCTATAGACGTTGCGGGCTGCCCTGGGTTTATGGGCGGAGGGCTATTTGGGCAGGATTCTAAGGGCTATTTCGAAGTAGATGATCAGCCCAGTAGCATCGACGAGGGTCGTGATGAACGGCGCGGACATGACTGCCGGGTCAATACCGAGCCTCTTTGCGCCCAAGGGAAGCAGAGAACCGACGGAGCCCGCCCACAGCACGATGGCGGGCAGTGACGTCGCAACGACAAGACTGAGCTGGCTGCTCGAGTTCCAACCGAAATAGGCGCGCAGATAGCCTAGGATGCCGAGGGCCGCTCCGACGATGACGGCTGTCACAACTTCCTTCCACAGCACCCGCAACCAGTCGCCAGTGTCGACGTCTCCCAGCGCGAGGGCGCGCGTCAGCGTGGTCGTTACCTGTGCTCCGCTGTTCCCTCCCGCGCCGATGATCAGCGGCACAAAGAACATCAGTGGGCCGACACCCAGTTCAGGCTGGCCCCGACCGTAATGGCGCATGACGGCGCCGGTCAGGGTCTCGGCGACGAACAGGGCGGCGAGCCACGGAAGACGGCGCTTGGCCAGCTGCCAGACGTTAAGCGACATGTACGACTCTGCACTGCCGCTGACCGCACCGAGTTTGAGAAGGTCCTCCGTCTCCGCCTCTTCTAGGATCTCCTGTGCGTCGTCTCCAGTGAAGAGACCCACCATCCGCCCTTGGTGGTCGAGAACCGGAAGCGCGTATAGCCCGTAACGCGCCATGCGTCTTGCCGCGTCCTCGTCGGACTCGTCGACCGTCGCCGACACGATGTCCTTGTTCATCAGTTCGGAGACGGGGATGTCTTGGGCCGCGCGCAAGCCTTTGCGCAGGCTGAACACACCGAGGAGCCGATCCTGGCTGTCAAGAACATAAATGTCGTTGACGGTCTCATACTTGTCTTCCGGCGCCCTGCGAAGGTCCTCCATGACCTGCTGCATCGTCATGTTCGGCAAAACACGAAAGAAGTGCTCGGTGATGACGCGCGCGACCGAGTCTTCCGGATATGAGAGGAGGCGCTGGATCTCGCCCGCATCCTCTCGCGGGATCATGGCGAGCAGCCGCTCGTACCTCTCCTCGCCGATCTCCTCGCGCAGGTCGAGAGCGTCGTCCATCGGCAAGATGTCGAGGTAGCGCACCAGTTGGGCGTCCGGGATTTCCTCGACAAGGGCGCGGGCCGTCTCGGTCGGAGCGTCGATGAGGGACTGGGAGGCGAGTTCGTCGTCCAGTCTCGCCAGCACCGCGATGCCCTCCTCTGGGCTCATCCGCTCGAGCGCATCGGCGACGTCCTCCGGGCGCACGCCTTCGAGATCGACCTTCTCGTGGCCGGTCTCTTCCAGCAGCGCTTTGAGCCGCTCAAGGAGGGTGTCGTCGTCTTTCATCGCGGCAACAGTAACGATGGCACAAGAGAGCGCCCGCACGCTCTGGGCAGGACGATTATCGCCGGTATCATCGCCGCATGACAGAGCGGTTCCGCGCTCACCTGGCCGAGAGCGGCCTCGTGCCCGAGGGCGCGACCGTGCTCGTAGGTTACAGCGGAGGAGCTGACTCGACCTGTCTGCTCCACCTCCTGGCCGAGGCCGGTGTCAACCAGATCGCCTGCCACCTGCACCACGGCCAGAGGCCCGAGGCTGACGAGGAGATGGAGCGGTGCGCGGCGGAGTGCGATCGCCTTGGCGTGCCGTTCATCAGCGGGCGGGCAGACGTGCCCATGTTGGCTGAAGACCGCGGGATCGGGATCGAAGAGGCGGGCCGTCGGGCGCGATACGAGTTCTTCGAGCAGTGCCTACACTCGACCGACGCAAGCCTCGTTGCGACGGCCCACACGCAGGACGACCACGTCGAGACCGTGCTGCTCAACATCGTGAGGGGGACAGGACTGCACGGTCTGGCGGGCATCCCCGCCAAACGCGACGACATCATCCGTCCTTTGTTGCCGTTTTCGCGCGCCGAAACCCGCGCATACTGCGAAGGACGAAGCCTCTGGTTCCACGACGACCCGGCCAACGAGGAAACGGCGTTCAGCCGGGTCCGCGTTCGCCGCAACGTGCTGCCCGAACTCGAAGCAATCAACCCGGCGGTAAGGGATGCGGTCTGCCGCCTAGCCGCGACCGCAGAAGCCGAGGACAAGTTTTTGAACGGCATGTCCGCGGCTGCTTTGGAACGCGCCGAAGTCGAACTCAACGGACAATTGTCGTTCCTGACCAAGGACTGCGAAATCGCTTTCGACCGGGCCGCACTGACTGGCGTTCCCGAAGTTCTGCTCTCTCGGGCGATTCGGCTGGTGACCGGCGTCCTTGGACAGCGATTCGACTTCGCACAGACGCAGGCAGTCATCCAAGGCTTGCGCTGGGAGGAGCGTGGCTCTGTGACCGCTGAAGGAGGGAGGATCGTCGTCGAGTGGACGAGGGAACGAGTTATTGCCAGGAGCCTCGAGGTCGCAGAGCCGTTTCGGTTCCCATTGACGATCCCCGGTGAAACTGTCAGCGACACATTTGGATGGAAGTTCATCGTGCAGACCGCGGGCCCGGAGAACTACCTGCGTGAGCCCGGCAGCCTTGACGTTGTCTTGGACGCAGACGCTGTCACAGGCGGGATGTTCTTCCGATCATATGAAGACGGAGACACGATCGTGCCACTCGGATCTAGCACTGAAAAGAAGGTCTCTGACGTCGTTGCCGGACTCAAACTCAGTCAGGCGGCGCGGAGGCGGCTACCCGTGGTCTACGACGAGACGGGGGCCGTCTGGGTGCCCGGCGGATGCATCGGCGAGCGAGTGAAAGTGACAGGGCGGGCGAAGAGGTGCTTCAGGCTCACGCTGGGGCCGATTTGAGCCCAAAAAGGGCATAATGCCGTAACGGGGGGCACGGGCCGGGCGTAGGCAGACCTGGGCCAAAACATCAGGAGTCGATTTGAACAAGAGCGCAAAAGGTCTGATCGCTGCGGTGCTAGCATTGCTGGCACTGCTGTTCGTGTTGAACTCGTTCGGCAACGGCAGCACGTTGGGAGGCATCTTCGGCAAGCCTCCTGTGGACTTTTCCTACTCCGAGCTGTTGACGGCTGTCAAGGGCGGGCGGGTCAAGACTGCCGAGTGGCAGGGCCAGTCAATGACCGGTCAATTGATGGACGGGAGCAAGTACGAAGCCAGGGTTCCGAGTACTGAGAGCGACGCTGGAACGAGCCTCGCGCAACAGATGCAGGACAACAAGGTCGATTTGAAGATCGCTGCCCCGCCGGTGAGCGCCGCGTTCATGCAAATCCTGATCTTCTTAGTTCCCGTGGCGGTGATCATCGCCTTCTACCTCTTCTTCATCAAGCCCGCCCAGCAGGGCGGCACCCAGGCGATGAACTTTGGGCGAAGCAAGGCTCGTCGCGTCGGCGAGCAAAGTCCAAAGGTCACTTTCGACGACGTCGCGGGAATCGACGAGGCCAAAGAGGAACTCAGCGAGATCGTCGATTATCTGAAGAACACGAAGAAGTACGTCGCACTGGGTGCGAAGATTCCGAAGGGCATCCTGCTAACTGGCCCTCCGGGCGTGGGCAAGACGCACCTCGCACGCGCGATCGCCGGGGAGGCGGGAGTCCCGTTCTTCCACATCAGCGGTTCGGACTTCGTCGAGATGTTCGTCGGCGTCGGCGCGGCACGCGTCCGCGATCTCTTCGAGACCGCGAAGGCTCACCGCCCCTGTCTTATCTTCGTCGACGAGATTGACGCGGTCGGACGGCAGCGTGGAGCAGGGCTCGGCGGTGGCCACGACGAGCGCGAGCAGACCTTGAACCAACTGCTCGTGGAGATGGACGGTTTCGACGCCAATACGGGCGTCATCATGATCGCCGCGACGAACAGACCGGACGTGCTCGACCCGGCGCTGTTGCGACCGGGCAGATTTGACCGGCGAATCGTCGTTGATAGCCCAGACATCAATGGGCGCGAAGCGATCCTGAAGATCCATGCAAAAGGCAAGCCGCTCGCAGACGACGTCGACCTCGCAACGATCGCAAAACGGACGCCGGGCTTCACGGGCGCTGACCTTGCAAACAGCCTGAACGAAGCGGCACTGCTCGCAGCACGGCGCAACCACACTATGGTGCACATGTCCGACGTCGAAGAGGCGCTGGACCGTGTCATGGCCGGGCCGGAGCGCAAGAGCAGGATCATCGACGACGACGAGCGCAAGGTGCTCGCGTACCACGAGGCGGGCCACGCAATCATAGGCGAACTCCTCGAAGAGTGCGACCCGGTGCACAAGGTGACGATCCTACCGCGCGGCATGTCGCTCGGTTCGACGTGGGCACTGCCCGAGAAAGAGACATTCATCCAGAACGAACAGGAACTGCTCGACGACATCGCCATGTCGCTCGGTGGCCGCGTCGCGGAAGAAGTCGTCTATAACACGGTTTGGACCGGATCCTCGAGCGACCTCAAGCGCGTGACCCACATTGCGCGGGCAATGGTGTGCGAGTTCGGCATGAGCGAGAAGCTCGGTACGCTACAACTCGGGCACCGCAGCCGCAACCCGTTCCTGGGCCGCGACTACATCTCCGAAGACCGCGACTACTCGGAAGAGGTCGCGCAGATCATCGACGAGGAGGTTCGCAGGATCGTAGAGGGCGCGCACTCGCGCGCGAAGGACCTGCTCATCAGCCACAGGACGCAGTTGGATGCGGTCGTCGAGGCTCTTTTGGATCGAGAGACCCTCGATCGCGAAGAGTTCCTGGCGGCTCTCAACGGCGAGCCGCTGCCCGAAAAGCGGAAGGTTAGCGAAACCAAGACCCCGGACGCGCCAGAGGAGAAGGCGAGCGACGAACCCGGCGCTAAGCGAGGGGCGGGGAAACTTGAGCCTGGGACAGCCTCAGGACAGGCATAGACCGGCCCCGTCCGGTATCATAAGTGTCTGATTCGCTTTCCATGAACGCTCAAGAACTCTACGAAAAAGGCTTTGAACTTCGGTGCAGCGGCAACTATGGGGAGGCTAGAAAAGCCCTGCAAGAAGTGTTGAGCATGGAGCCGGGGCATGCGGACGCTAAGTGGCAGATCGGTCTCATCGAGGGCTTTGAAGGAGACTTCGACAGTTCGATGGCGACGCTGAAGGAGGTCGTCGACGCTAACCCGAGCCACGTCAGCGCGCGCTATGACCTGGCGATGACGATGATGATGTTGGGCATGGATGCAGAGGCGTGCTCGCAGTTCCGCGAGGTGTTGCGCCTCCAGCCCGACCACGAGAAGGCGAAACAACAGATCATCTACTGCGATTAGGGCGGTTCCACATGCAGTTCGTCAGAAGACACTGGCCCGTCCTTCTGATTTGTGTCCTTCCCCTGTTCGTCCTCTATCGCGCGGTTTTGCTCGGCGAGGCGATCGGCCCATTTGACAACATCCATGCGATGATGGCTGGCAAGGCGACGCCCCACGTATGGGACGTGCTCCAAGCCGATGCAGCCCTGCAATTCTACGCCTGGCGCGACCTGGTGTTCCACGCCTGGCAACAGTTCAAGCCACCGTTCTGGAACCCCTATTCGCTGATGGGTACGCCTCTACTAGCGAACTCGCAATCGGGCGGTTTCTATCCGTTGCACATTGTGGTGGGCGTGTTACATCTCCCGACTGCACTCGGTATCTCGCTGCTCGCTTGGTTCCACCTCGCGTGGGGTGGACTCGGCGTGCGGTTTCTCTCGCTGAAGTTAGGTGCAAACGAGAAGGGCGCGGCTGTCGCAGGCGCACTGTTCTGCGTCTCGCCATTCATGGTCTCCTGGGTCGGACTCGCGAGCGTTGTGACGACAGTCAGTTGGATCCCGTGGGCGCTTGGCCTCGTGTACACCGTGTGTGCAGGCGGCGACGGTAGGAGGGCGATGGTACTGCTCGGGGTGTGCATCGCAATGATGTTCCTAGGCGGCCACCTACAGTTCGCTGCGTACGGAACGATGGCTGTCTTGGTGTGCGCGCTCTGGCAGTCGATAGCCGGGCGCTCTTTTCCTTCATTTGTCGCGGTGGTCGGTTCACTGCTGATTGGCGGGATGCTGGCTTCGCCGCAACTGTTGCCCGTGCTGGAATTCGGGAAGAACAGCCACCGCCAAGGCAGCCCGAGCGCCGAAGGTTACGCGGCCTACGTCGCGAGTTCGATCAAGCCGTACGAACTTGCCGGCGCGGTGATGCCCGGGTTCGTAGGACGCCCCGACGAATCTATTACGGGTACAGACTCGACGATTCCGCTCCCGCGCTATTGGCCCGGCTATGCGCGACGAGGGGCGAACTTCGCGGAGTCGGCTATGTACCTCGGCCCGTTTCTCCTGCTGTTGATCGCCGGGCTCCGTAAGAAGGACCAGTGGTCAAAGGC
>DATLWQ010000050.1:0-7399 GCA_035576225.1 Fimbriimonadaceae bacterium
GCCAGGGAGCGCGAACACGCGGCAACCCGTTGGCGCGACGCTGAACGAGACCGGCTTCCCCGGCTTGATCGACACTCCCCAGAAGAACTCCTTAGCGCCGCACGCCGCAAGCGTCCCGCGCACGAGGTCCTTTTCGCCGACGCTGGCACCGCCGCTCGTCACGAGCACGTCGCACTCCGAAAGCATCTCCTCGACCACCCTCTTCGTCGCGGCAGCGTCGTCACCCACCCGCTTGACGACCGCTGGCCTGCCCGTCAGCCCCTGAGCCATCGCCGCAAGGGCGATCGAGTTCGACTCATACCTCTGGCCCGGCTTGATCGTCTCGCCCGGTGCGACCAGTTCTTCGCCCGTGACCAAGACGCCTACCCTCGGAGGCGCGTGCACCCGCAACTCAGCCATGCCGAGCGAACCCGCCAGACTCAGCGAAGCAGGGTTCAGGTGCGAGCCCTTGTGCAACACCAGATCGCCGGCATGAAACTCGGCACCACACTTGCGGATGTTCGCGCCGCTCGTCTTCTTGATCTTGACCTCGACCGCGTCCCCAACGACCGAAGTGTCCTCCTGCATGACGACGGCGTCCGCACCGGGCGCGATCCCGGCGCCCGTCATCGTCTTGACGCAGGTGCCAGGCTTGCACTCGCTCGCCGCCGGATCGTCTCCCGCGTAGACGCTCCCGACGAGGCGCAGCGTCCCAGGCGTATCGCTGGCAATGACCGCAAATCCGTCGACGGCAGAATCATCGAACGGAGGTGAGTCGATCGGCGCGAGGACCTCTTCCGCAAGGTACAAACCGCGCGCCTCGCTCGTGAAAACGGTCGTCGCAGTGCGCGGATCGACGTTATCAAGGATCGTGTGCAGCGCTTCGTGGTACGAAGTCAAACCTTGCTCTCCGCCTGCCTGTGGTCGGCACCGCGCAAGACGTCCAACAAGTGGAACAGGTGCGGCAGCACCGCCGTCAGTCCCTCCTCCACTCCGCGCGGCGATCCCGGCAGACAGAGAATCACGCGATCACCAACGATCCCGCACACGCTGCGGCTGAACATCGCACGCGGCATGCGGTCTTGGCCGTAGTTGCGCACCTGCTCTGAGACGCCCGGTAGTTCCTTTTCGACGATGCTTCTCACCACTTCCGGCGTGTTGTCCCGCGGGCCGACACCCGTCCCGCCCGTCAGCACGACGAACCGCCCCTTCGCTGCGGCGACGGCGCCCTTGATCTCGTCCGGGTCGTCGCTCGAACGATGAGTCGAAACCACCTCTGCGCCGTGCTGCCTCAGCATCTGCTCGGCGATCGGGCCCGAGCGGTCCTCCCCTTCGTGCTTTGCGACGGTGTCTGAGACCGTGATCACGCTTGCGGTCACGCCCTCGGTCGGTGCAAAGTCGCTCTTCCCGCCTCGTTTTTCGACCAGCCGAACCTCGTCGATCGCCAGGTCTTCATCGACCATCTTCGCCATGTCGTAGATCGTCAGCGCCGCTGCAGTAGCGGCCGTGAGCGCCTCCATCTCGACGCCGGTCTTATAGACCGACTTCACGAGCGCCTTGATCTTCACGCTCGTCTCCGTGAACTCATAATCGACACCGACGAACTCGACAGGCACAGGGTGGCAATAGGGGATCAGTTGAGGAGTGTTCTTCGCTGCCTGCACCGCGGCGACCTTGGCGACCGTCAGTGCGTCGCCCTTCGGCAGGTCGCCTTTCTTAATTGAAACAATCGTCTCCGCCCTGGCGTGCAGAGTCGCGCACGCGGTCGCCGTGCGTAGCGTCGTCGACTTGTGAGAGACGTCCCTCATCCTCCGATCTGCACCATGCTCGAGTTCTTCAGCCGAATCAGTTCCTGCGGGCTCGGGTGTCCCACCCATTTCTTCTCGAGCGATCCGTGCACGGCCTCCAGAATGTCGTCGTCGCTGCCCCCGTCCCGAATAATGTCACGCACGCTCACATTGGGCAGCATGAAGAGGCACGGCTTGAACTCGCCCGTCGCGGTCAACCGAAGCCGGTTACAGTCGCTGCAGAAGTCTTCGGTCATCGACGTGATAAAACTGACCGTTCCCTCGCTACCGTCGATCCTAAAGTCCTTCGCGACCTGGCTCGGCGCCCGCTCGATCGGCGTCACCTTCGCGTGCCTTTCGACGACCGCCCGCATCTCACGGTAAGTGAGCATGCGGTCCTTCGTCCACTCGTTGCCGTCGAAGGGCATGAACTCGATGAACCGCACGTTGATTCCCTTCCGCTTCGCCAGTTCGACGAACGCTGGTATTTCGTCTTCGTTGACGCCCTTCATCGCTACGACGTTCACCTTGATCGTCCCGAACCCCGCGTCCACTGCCGCGTCAAGCCCATCGAGCACCGTCTGCAGTTTGTCGGTGCGCGTGATCTCTTTGTACTTCTCTTCTTGCAGCGAGTCGATACTGACGTTGACCTGAGTGAGCCCCGCATCGCCGTAGGCCTGCGCCATCTTCGCCAGGGTCGTGCCGTTGGTGGTCATCGCGAGGTCTTTGATCCCTTTGGTCCGCGCAATGCCAGCGATCAGGTCTGTGATCCCCTTTCGCACCGTCGGCTCACCACCGGTGATCCGCACCTTCTCGACCCCCGCTCCTGCCAACACCCCCACGATCCTCTCGATCTCTTCATAAGTCAGGATCTCCTGCCTTGGGATCCAGGGGATCCCCTCGGCCGGCATGCAGTACTGGCACCGAAGGTTGCACCGGTCCGTGACCGACACGCGCAGATACGTGTGCCGGCGACCGAACCTGTCGGTCAGCGGGCTCTTCTTTGTCTGGTTCCGAACGTCGAGGGCCATGGGGGGCGGGCCCTTTATTGTATCACCCCTGGTTAAGAGAGGAGGCCGGGGGAACCTATCGGAACCCCCGGCCTGCCTGAGCGCGAGCCGGACGCGCTTGTGACTCTTGGGCCTACTCCTCCATCCAGTGGATGGTGGTGTCGCCGTTCATGCACTGGACGAGGTTCAACTGCCCGTCGTGGTAGTCCACGTTCATGCAGCACGCGTCGGCGAGGTACTGCTTCGTGCAGGTCCCTCCCCACGGCGCGCTGACCTCTGTCTGAAGGTCCGCGTCGCTCACGTTGGCCAGCGCGCTGTCCAGCGCAGCCGTCCCGCTGTTCAGCAGGCCGACCGCCTTATCGCGCGTGTTGTACTGGGCCATTGCGGCGGCGAAGCCCTCTTCGGACGCGCCCTCCACGGCCTCGCCCTTGATCAGTTTCGCGCACACGTCGTTGATCATGCCGACCTCGGCCGTGATCTGGAGCGGCGAGCGGGCCTTCCCTCCGGGGCTGGCAGTAAATTGCTCGTCGGTGAAGTGCTTGATGTCCTTGCTGTAGCGGCCGTGCGCTCCGGCAAGTCGTTGTCGTGTGTATTCTCTAACGGTCGGTATCGTTTCCGTACTCATAGGTCATTTCCTCAACGGATTAGACCGAGTATGCCCCAAATCTTGGTGCTACGAGCCGCGAACTCTCCCGTGCAACCGCTCGAACTCCGAGACCATCTCCTCGATCGCCTGGAAACCGCCCCGCCAGAACTCTTCGCTGCGCAGGTCGACACCGAGCAGTGACATCAGTTCGTACGGGTCCTTCGAGCCGCCAAGAGTCAGCACGTCTGTATACCGCTTCGCAAACTCCGGCCCCGCCGACTTCGCCTGCTGGTAGAGCGACATCGTCAGCAGTTCGCCGAACGAGTACGCATAAACGTAGAACGGCGCAAAGAAGAAGTGCCCGACGTACAGCCACCAGCACCTGTGCTGCTCGCCCAGCGCCAGCCCATCGCCGAACATCGACTGCATCTCGTCCTGCCAGATCTCGCGGAAGCGATCCTTCGGCAGTTCGCCCTTCTCCCGCCGCTCCTGGTGGCACCGCTGCTCGAACCGGAACATCGCAGCCTGTCGGTGGACGCTCGCAAAGATCCCCTCGATCTTCTCGGCATACAGCGCGAGACGGTCCTTGTCGCTCGCCTCCTTCACGACGTTGTCAAACACCAGCATCTCACCGAAGATCGACGCGAGTTCCGCCAGCGGAAGCGTGCCGTGGTAGTTGAACTCCGTCTGCACTCGGCTGAACGAGGCGTGCGCGCCGTGGCCCAGTTCGTGCGCGAGCGTCATGACGTCGCCCAACTTGCCGAGGTACGACATGAGAACGACGGGGTGGGTGTCAGGCGTGTTGTAGTTGCAGAACGCGCCGTGGCTCTTCCCGTTCCGCGGCTCCGCGTCGATCCAGTTCTTGTCGAAGAACTCCTTCGCGCGCCGGGAGAGTTCGGGAGAAAATTCGTTGAAAGAGCCGAGAACGATCTCCTTCGCCCTCCCCCACTCGATCTTCTCCTCCGCTTCGCTCAACGGTGCATATCTGTCGATGTGTGTCAGTTCGTCGAGCCCGAGGATCTCCCTCTTCACCTTATAGAACCGCGCTACGAGGTCGCTCCGCTCGCGGCACAGACGCATGACTATGTCGACCGTCGGTTTGTCCAGTTCGTTGGAGAGGTGGCGCGACTGCTCGGCGTACTCGTGCTTGCGCAGCCGGTCCGAGACCTTCTTGTCCGCCAGCAGAGTGTTATAGGTATAGACGACGACCTTCTCGATCGTCTCGAGACCGACGGTCAGCGCGTCTGCCGCGGCCTGACGCACGGCCCTGTCCGGCTCGCGCAGTTTCGTGACCGTCTCCTCGACGCTCAGCTCGGTCGTTTTCCCGCTCTGTGGGTCGGTGTACGGGCACTTGAGGCCCGACGTCAGTTCCTCGTGCAGCCGCACCCACGCGCGACCGCCGGTGTTCGCCGTCTCCTCGAGGATCACTTCCTCCGTCTCGCTGAGCATGTACGGCGCATAAGTGCGCGCCACCTTCACGTAGTGGTGGTAGTTCGCGAGCGACGTGTCGCCCAGGCACTTGTCGATGTACTCCTGCGGAGCCTGCAGCAGTTCGATCTCGAAGAACATCAGTTTCACGCGCAGTGAAGATGACAGTTCCATCTGCGACTGCATGAAGGCTGCGGTCTGCTCGTCCGAGGTGTCCGCGGCAAAGAGAAGATGGCTGAAGTTCGCAGGCTTGCTCGCCTCGCTGACGATCCCCTCCAACTCCTTGATCGCCCCAGCCAGTTCCGTCGGCGACAGCGATCCTGCCTCGACCTTCCCGCGGTACTTGGCCGCAAAGTCGTCCGCCTGTCTGTCCAGCGCGGACCACGTCTTTGCGATCTTTGGATCGTCGATCGAACTAAAGAGGGCGGAGAGGTCCCATCGGACTCCCTCGGCCGCCGCGTCCTTCGTCGGTGCGCTCATGCGCCCATTATGCGCTTGTAACGACCCGGCGCCTGCGACGTTTGGACGCGATCACCGCGTCGACCGAACCCATGCCGCCGCCGAGCAGGAAAAGCACCAGCGCCATCACGACAAGGCAGGTCGGGTAGCCGACCGCCGCAAGCGGGTCTGCACTGGTCGTCTTCACGATCGACTCCGTCGCCTGCGCTCCCCACGCCGCCGCCACCGTCATCACCAGAGCGACGAGCAGCCCAGAGAGCCGTGACATGAGGCCAAGCAGGATCAGAACCCCGCCCGCGAACTGAATGATCATCGCCGACTGACCGACGGCCAAAGGCAGCCCCAGACTGTCGGCGAACGTCTGCGACGTGGCGTAGAAGCCCTGCCCGCCGAAGAGCGCGAAAACGTTCTGGCAGCCGTAATAGACCATGATCACGCCCAAAACGACGCGAATGAGCAACAGGCTAAAGCCCTGCGCCCTCAGATCGGTCTGTTCTGCCATTCTAAAAGTTAAGGACGGGGCTCGTGGTGCTCACGCTCCCGATGTTCCAATTCTGCTTCAAAGGGCTCATAGTGCAGGGTGACGTGCGCACCGCTCAGCGCCGCGCTCAGTTCGTCCTCGATCGCCTCGGCCAGGTCGTGCGCGCGTACGAACGTCAAGTCGTCGTCCAGCATCACGTGCAGCGACACGTACCTCATTACGCCCGTCTCCCTGGTCTGCACGTTGTGGAACCCCCGAACGTCGCCGTGCGCCTTCAGCACCTGCTCGATCCTTTCGATGTCCTGGCGCGGCAGCGCGCCGTCCATAAGCGGGTGGACGACCCGACGGAGTTGCCGCACGGCAAAGTACGCCCCCATTCCCGTAAAGAGCAGCGCGACGATCGGGTCGAGCGGAGCCCATCCCGTCGCACGATACAGGAGCAGTCCGCCAAGAATTCCCACCGACGCGAACGTGTCGGACTTCAAGTGTTCCCGTTCACCGGCCAGAGCATGTGAGTGCGCGCGCCGCAGCACGCTCTGCACGTAGACGATCACGCAGGTGTTGGCGACCGCGGCGTACGCCATCGCCGCGATCCCCCAGTCGGGCTCGATCGTGTGAGGCGCCATGAGCCGCTCCGCCGCCTGCCAAACGATCACCGCAGCAGTGCCCAGCACGAGCAACATCTGGAAAGCGCTGGTCAGAAGTTCCGCCTTTCCGTGACCGAAAGGATGGTCCTCGTCGGGCGGCGCGGCGGCAACCCTGAGCGACCACACCACGGCAAGCGACATGAACACGTCGAGCAGCGACTGCAGCCCTTCAGCCAGCACGCTGACGCTCCCCGAAACGGCCGCAGCAGCCAGTTTGGCGACCACGACGACGACCGTGGACGCGAACGAGACGGTCGCGGCCCGCCTGACGAGCGCGGCGCGGGAGTCGGCGGTCATTACTGCCCTGATTCTGGCAGGTATCGTTCAGGCGTCTGATGCTTCGCGCCCTGTCGGTAAAGGACGTCGCTACGATCGAGTCGTGCTCGATGGAACTCGGCCACGGCCTCACCGTCCTGACCGGCGAGACCGGTGCCGGCAAGTCCCTGATGGTCGACGCGATCGGCCTCGCGCTCGGCGGGCGCGCCGACTCCGACCTCGTCCGTCACGGCGCGCGCAAGGCGGTCGTCTCACTGATCGCCACTGTCACAGACGTGCCCGGAGCCCTCCAAGCCTGCAAGTCCAGCGGCGTCGAGGTCGAGGAAGGAGAGATTGTCGTCGTCCGCGAGTTGACGGCCGAGGGCCGCTCGACGGTGCGCGTCAACGGCCGCCTCACCTCCGTCGGCGTCTTGCGGCAGATCGGCGCAGAACTCGTCGACCTCCACGGGCAGCACGACCACCAAGCCCTGCTCGACACCGAACGGCAGGTGGCGTTCCTCGACTCGTGGATCGGCGAGGAGGCCACGAGCGCTTTGGCAAGAGTCAGCGAGGCGTACGCGAACTTCGACGCCCTACGACGCAGACTTGCCGCGCTCCGCGCCGACCGTCGCGACATCGAACAGCGCCTCGATATGCTCCGCTTCCAAGTGGAGGAGATTTCTTCTATCGGCCCTGTAGCGGGCGAGTTCGAAGAACTCTCGGCGCGCATCTCTCGCCTGCAGCACTCCGAAAGGCTCGTGACAGCA
>DATLWQ010000051.1:0-10529 GCA_035576225.1 Fimbriimonadaceae bacterium
TGCCCGTTCAAGAGGAATAGAAGGACCAGGCCGAGCATGAACTTGAACTGACCGATCGGAGACGAAGTTCCCCCGGTCATCGGACTGAACACCTGCGCAGCACCGATTCCGATCTGCACGTCGAGAAACGAGCCCGCGATCTGAAAGCCCGCCAAGAGGAACTGCACGAACCCACCGATGATCAGCCCGATCACGATGTCGTGCCCGACCATCAGCGTGAGTCCCATCAGATCCTGTGGCACCGGCCCAATGTGGTCACGGAGTACCGGCGCCAGCCCCAGTGCGATCACGAGGCTGAGCAGGACGCGCACCTTGACCGGAACAGTCGAACCGAAGAGCGGGGAGGCGAACATCATCGCCGTACAGCGGCAGAACGCGCTCACGAACGTGATGAGGAAGACGGCGTCGAGCGTCATCCGATCCTGGCCGCCTGTTCAAAGCATACTGTCGCGTACGTCACGAGCGTGCCCAGCATCCACGATCCCATCGTGACCAGCACCACGGCCGCGCCGATGATCTTTGGCACGAACGTCAGCGTCAGTTCCTGCACCTGCGTGACCGCCTGGAACACGCTCACGACGAGTCCGAAGAAAAGAGCCACCGCGAGGATCGGCATAGACACCATCATCGCGACCATCACGCCCTGGCGCGCCAGGTCCATCACGACGCCTTCTGTCACGTCCCGTACCCCGAGAGCAGCGCCCTCACCAGAATGCTCCAGCCGTCAGCGAGCACGAACACGAGGATCTTCGCAGGCAGAGACACGACGACGGGCGGCATCATCATCATGCCCATGCCCATCAACAGGCTCGCGACGATCAGGTCGATAACGACGAACGGTAGAAAGATGTAAAACCCTATGACGAAGGAAGTCTTCAGTTCGCTGATCACGAACGCGGGGATCAGCGTCATGATCGGAACCTCCTCGCGCGTGTTGACGTTCTGGTGGCGCATGTCGAGGAACATCTTCAGGTCCTTCTCATAGGTGTTCTTCAACATGAAATCGCGCAGCGGCTTCTGCGCCCGGTCCACCGCCTCGTCGAAGGAGATCGGGTTTTCTGCGGCCATGTAAGGCTGGATCGCCTGGTCGTTGATCTTCTGGTAGGTGGGCCCCATCACGAAGAAACTGAGGAACAGGCTCAGGCCGATCAGCACCTGGTTGGGAGGGATGTTCTGCGTCCCCAATGCGGTTCGCACGAAACTCAGGACGATCACAATCCTCGTGAACGCGGTCGTCAGGATCAGGATCGCCGGTGCAAGACTGAGAACCGTCAGCAGGGCGAGGATCTTGAGCGAGGCGCTCATCTGCTCCTTGTCGCCCTTTCCGTCGATCCCGAGGTTGATCGAAGGCACCGGTACCTGCTGCGCCACCACGAAGACCGCCGCCAGAACCAGCACGATGATCAGTGCGGGCTTGAGAAACTTGACAAACTTCTCGAAGTTTCTTCCCGGAGGCGGTGGTGTCTTTTGACGCATCGTCCCCCTCCTTATCCCGTCAGCCTGTTCAAGCGGTCGAGGGCGGTCTCGTCGACGTCGACCAGCGCCTTATCGACCATTTCGAAGAAGGCGGGCTCCTCCTGGCCGTCGCCCGACGAGTCCGTCAGGTCCGCCAGGCACGAGACTCCTGTTTGCGTCACGCAGATGAGCAGCGTGCGACCGCGCGCGGTGATGATCTGCAGGTTTCCCCCGCCAAAACTTGCCGACTCCTCGATCGTGATCGAACTTCCGCTCTTCGTCACGAGTTTCTTGTTCATCCGCGCAACGACCTTGGGCAGAGCCCACTTGAGGAGCGCGAACACGACAAGCAGCGCGACGAGCATCTTCACCATGTCCCACGGCCCCACCATCGAAGTGGCGGGCTGCTGCACGACGATGTCGGGCTTGGTGCCCATCGCCGTGCTCTGCGCCAGCCCCATCGAGGCTGTTGCGAGCAGCGCGGTCATGGCGGAGAGCCTCACTCTATGCGGCCTCTTTCAGTCTCGCGAGCCGGTCCTGCTGGCTGAGGATCTCGGTGATCCTCACGCCGAAGTTGTCTTCGATCACGACGACCTCGCCCCTGGCCACCGTGCGCCCGTTGACCATCACGTCGACGGGCTCGCCGGCCGCCTTGTCGATCTCGATGATCGACCCCGCACCGAGTTCCACGACGTCCTTGACGACCATCTTCACCCGGCCGAGTTCGACGCTGATCTGCAGCGGTATGTCCATGAGGATGTCCAGGCTGTCTTCGGACTTGGGAGTCACGACGGCGGTGCCGGACTTCTGCGGCTCCTCGACCTGCTCGATACCCAGAATGGCCATCGCCGAATCGGGGTCGACGACCCACGTCAACGTTCCGGCAAACGCGTCGCCCGACATCGTCACCTTCGTCCTGTACACCGAACCTGCGGTCTGCAGGCTCGGCGGCAGGGTCGGAATGAGGTACCGGACGGAGAGGCCGCTCGCGACCATCGTCTGCTCACGGAGGATTCCCACTGCCAGGCAAATCCCCTGCACGAGCGACTCGATCGGCTGCTTGCACTCGTTGATCAGCGCCTCATTGACGTCTGTCAGGTCGGTGCCTTTGACCATCGAGAGAAAGCCGAGCGTCGCGTCCTTGTCCAGCATCAGGACCATCGAAGAGTCCGACGCGCCGGAAAAGGCGAACTGGATGACGAGGTGGTGGTCCGAGATGCCGGCAGCGAGTTCCGCAGGAGAGACCTCCGACGACTCCGGATCAAGGAAACTGATCTGTGAATGCACAGCCTCGCCGACCGTCTGCGAGACGGTCTGCCAGATCTGGTTCTGGATTCCACTCAGTTTGTGTGCGATTTCAGGGTTGTGTGCCATGGTTGGACTCTATGCGTGAACTCCCGTCACGGTAAAAACGACGTTCTTCCCGTCGAGCGCGGGCTTGCCTTCGAACTTCGGCGTGCCGCTCACGTTCAACAGGAGGTCTTTGTCTTTCTTCTGGTCGAGCACGACGACGTCGCCGCACTTGAGACTGATGAGGTCGCGGACTGTGATGTCTGCAGTGCCGAGTTGGATCGCGCACTCGACCTCCGTGTTCCCGACGTGCCCCACCAACTGCTGTTTGGCGGCGGGCGAACTCTTTCGGTGCCCGGTCGCGAACCACTTTTGAGAACTCAGTTTCGAGGTGATCGGCTTGAGCAGCATGTACGGGATGCAGAGGCTCATCGCGCCGCGGACCTCGCCGACCTTCACCTCGAAGAGGAGGCTGACGACGATGTCTGTGGGCGGTGCAATCTGCACGAACTGTGCGCTCGTCTCCAACCCCTCGATCCCCGGGTTGACGATGACGATCCCCTCCCACGCACCTTTCAACGACGAGAACAGCCGCTCCACGAGTTGCCTGACCAGGGGCTCCTCGAGGTCGGTCAGCACCGTGCGGTCGATCGTTCGTCCCGGGCCGCCCAGCAGTTTGTCGATCATCGCAAAGATAAGCGAGAACTCGATCTCCAGCACGGCCTGGCCCGAAAGCGGGGGCATCGAAGTGATTACGAACACCGACTGGTTGATGCTCCGCAGGTACTCCTCGTAGGGAACCTGCTCGAGCGAGATAAGGTCGATGTGGACCGTGTTGCGTAGGAAAGCCGAGAGCGCCGTGCCGCCGAGGCGGCCGAACGTCTCGTGAAGCATCTGCAGCGATCGCAGTTGCTCCTTGCTGAACTTGTCGGGGCGTCGGAAGTCGTAGAGTTCGTAAGAGAGCGCAGCGACGGGCCGAGACGAAGTCTGCTTGACGACCGGGCTCGCGCCCTCCTCGCCCTCCTGCGACGCGTTCTCGCCCGCGCTCTCCCCACCAAGGGACTGCAGAAGCGCTTCGATTTCACTTTGCGACAGGATGTCCGACAACGTCCGTACCTCGCAGCCTCGAGCCAGGTTGAAACGGCCTGGTCTGGGCTGTCAGTATGGTTATCGGACTTCCCAGTATTTTCTGCAGGGTTTGAGCCTGAAACTTTAGGGACTGCTCGAGGTTTTCGCGTTGTGGACGGTCACATTCGCGCTCGTCGGCTGGATCTTCAGCCAGTCCCCTTCGCGCCGAAGTTCCTTGGCGCCCGTCACGGTCCCCGCCTTCAGCGGCACCCAGAGGGCCAGCCCCTCCATCCCCTGAGGCACGGTGAGGTTCCAGTCGTCCACTTCCGAGCAGGCCTCAAAGACGGCGTTGTACAGTCCCATGGCAGTCCTGTCCCGGTTCAGCATCAGGCTCCGACCGAACACCTTGTAAGGAAGGATCGCCGCAGCATAACTCGTCAGTCCCATAAGTTCGGCGTACGCACCCTTGTCGTCGCCCTTGAGCACGCCCGCTTGCGGCATCTTCGTACCTACGCGCTTCATGTCGGGCAGCACACGCTCAGCGTAGTACTGCTGCAAATCGGTCAGCGTAGCGTTCATGGCGTCCTGCGGGCCGAGTTTCTTCGCCTCCATCCCCTGCATGACCCACGTCATGAACACGCGCTCCCCCATGTCTCCCGAGGCCCAGTCCTCTGGCTCCTTGTAGCCGCCGATCGGCGGCCATGAGGCGTGGCCGTATTCGTGCGCGACCTCACGCGCGAACTCCAGCGCGTTGGGAATGTTCTGCACGGCATAGATGTAGATGTTGTTCACCCGCGAAGGGCGGCCGTCCGGCGTGGGCTCCAAGGGGTCTTCGAGTACGCGCTGCTCTGCGCCAGGGTCTCCTCCCGCGCATAAGTACACGTCGACCGCCTTCTGGTGGATTGCGGGCGAATGGTCGACACCGAGTCTCCAGCGGTTGAAGTCCCACAACCGCATCAGCATCTGCGCGACCAAATCCGTCGGATCCCCGTTCGATGGCCTGTACTGGGTGAAGACTCGGACGCGCAGGTGGAAGTCGTCCTTTGCGTCTAGTCGGGCGTATCCCGCCGTGATGTACTCGAAGACGAGTTTGTTGAGCGGGGCGCGCTTTGGAGGGTCGAGTTTCGTCAGTTGTGCTTCGAGCATCAGTCCGGCAGACGCGTTGTCGATGCTCGTCAGCGTGAGTGTCCTAAAGTCCGGCTGAAGTACTTTGAATCGATCCTGTTGCAAAAGGGCAGACGCAAGCGCGAGCGATAGGATCATGGCCTCAACCTATTATAACGACCCGCAAACACGCCGGTTCAGTTCACGCGTGGATCGGTAGGGTCTCGAGATAGTGTTCGGCGTCGATCGCCGCCATGCACCCCGTCCCGGCCGCTGTGACGGCTTGCCGATAGGTGGGGTCCGTCACATCGCCGCAGGCGAAGACGCCCTTGATCTTGGTCCGCGTGCTCCCGTGCTCTACTTTCAAATAGCCCACGTCGTCCATGTCGAGGACTCCCGTGAATAGTTCGCTGTTCGGCTTGTGCCCGATCGCGATAAAGACGCCGTCTAGGGGCATCTCCCGGGTTTCGCCAGACTGGGTGTCCTTGAGCCGAACGCCCGTGACCTTCTTGTGCGGGTCAGTGTCGCCTTTGATCTCGTCGATCACCGTGTTGTAAAGAACCTCCACTTTCGGATTGTCCAGCACCCGCTGCTGCATGATCTTGCTCGCACGGAACTCGTCGCGCCGGTGGACGAGGTACACCTTGCTCGCGTGCTTGGTCAGGTAGTTGGCCTCTTCCATCGCCGTGTCGCCGCCACCGACCACCGCGACCTCCTTGCCCCGGAAGAAGAATCCGTCGCACGTCGCGCACGCGCTGACGCCATAACCGCCGAACGTCACTTCGCTCTCCAGTCCAAGCCACTTCGCGGTCGCGCCGGTCGCGATGACGACGGCGTGCGCCTCGTACATCGTGTTGCCCACCCACACCTTTTTGATGTCGCTTGAGAAGTCCACCCTTGTCACGATCTCGTCATACACCGTAGTGCCGAACCGCTCTGCCTGTTTTCGGAACAGTTGCATCATCTCCGGCCCCATGATCCCCTCTGGGAAGCCAGGGTAGTTCTCGACGTCGGTTGTGATCATGAGTTGCCCGCCCGGCTGCTCGCCTGCGAACATCAGTGGGCTCAGGTCTGCTCTCGAGGCGTAGAGGGCTGCCGTGTAGCCCGCAGGGCCGGAACCAATGATAATGACGTTTTGGACCATTTGAGTGAGAATCATCTTACCCACGCCCCAGGTTCCAGTCAGGCAGGGCGTCCGGGCCCTAAGGTGTCCGATCTCTTACAGTGCAAGGGCTCATGCCGTGCTCGCACGCTCTCGGCGACGCAGATACATATAGCCTCCGATGATCAGCAAGACTCCCAGCACGATCAGAACGAGGACGCGGATGTACGCCTCCAGTTCGCTCAGGTCGAAGATCATCACTTTGCAGATCGTCAGCCCAAAGAGCGCCAGGCTGGTGATCCTCATGGGCTTGGCGTCAAACGCGAACCCGGCAGCGAGCAGCGCTCCCGCGTAAAGCGCCCAAGCGAACGACGTGGACGCGGTCGCCAGCATCCCGACTGCCATGAGCAAGAGGGCGAAGAAGCGGGCAATGACCGTCCAACCGACGATCGCACCCAGGGCCGAAAGCCTCTTCCGCTCGGCGGCATGCTTGCCGATGCCGAGCGCACACAACACTACGGCGGCGCCTGTGACGCCCGTGACGAGGATCTGCTGGCCGAGAACATCGCCAAAGTCCCCGATGACCACGGCGCCCCAGTAGGCCAAGGTCGCCAAAAGTGTGGAGACGGACGCCACGAAGGCGAGAGGCTGCCATTTGGTTCGCAGGGATACGATGCAAAGAACGACGGCGTAGAGCGACCACGAGGTCTGCCACGCGGCTTCATAGCCGGTGCCGACCGCGGGCAGCGTCAGGACCAAATAGAAAAGTCTCGACACGACGTACCACCCGATGACGGAGGCGATGAGCCATGACGTCCTGCGCTCCTTCGCGTCTTGTCCGGAGAAGTAGGCGGTGGCAGCGAGCGCGGCGCCAGACATCATCACGAGCGGCATTTGCGCAAAGTTCGACTCAAACTGCGGGGAACTGTACGCGAGAAAGGCGATCCCAAAAACGCCGGCCGCAGCCACGATCATGCCCACCATCGCGTTGCCCTTCCATCGCGAGTAACTGGAGACGGCTGCCAAAACGATCGCATAAACGGACAGCGCAAGCACGAACGCCGCATTGTCGTACATACCGAACACCTGCAGCGCCTGCCAGAACAGCGGTACGACGATGAAGATGCCAAGAGCAGAGTTGAGGACGGACACCGTCCTGCTCTCTGACTTGTTGCGACCGATCGCCATCGTTGAAACCACAAGCGCAACGGTGCTCAGCGAGAGCGCGGCGATCTGCCGCCCCTCGCTCGCCCCCATCGCCCCTGCGGTGCCGCCCGCCCAATAGAGGAAGGTCGTCAGCCCAATGAGGGTCAGCCCGACCATCGCTGGCCCTTGCCACTTGGCCCGCAGAGAGACTATCGACAGCACGATCGCATATGCCGCCGTACTGAAGATGGTCGCGTAAATGCCGAGTTCGAAGAACGAAACGAACGAGGCGCGGATAAGGGCGAAGTAAAGGAGGACGGAGCCCAACGTGACAGCCTGCTCCATTTTCGATTCCATCCTTCCTGCGACGAAAGCCAGGTTGCAAATACCTAGACCCACAGCGCCAAGCATCGCCAGTTCAGTCGGAGCCGGGACTGCCGTGCCTGTCATAGCAAACGCATACGCAATGATCGAAAGCGCCACGTGTGCCGTACAGAACAGCACTGCCGGCCTCTCGAGGCTCTTTCGTCGCGCATACGTGAACAGAGATGCGATGATCCCAAGCGCCGCGTAAGTCAGACACGCTTGGAACGCCGTGAGCCCCATCGGCGCGACCATCGTTGCGCCTACGAGAGCGGTGGCGACGAGGGCCCCCGCATGCTTCTCCTTCCGAACGGTCCATGCGACAAACGCCAACAGTGCAGAGAACCCGACGATGGAGATCGAGTGCGGCACGGGTTCGGCAGGTCGATGGAGCAAGAAGGTTGCAAGCGCGGTCAGTGTGCCTGCGATCGCGACGAACCATTCGCTCGGATCGAACTTCGTCGGTTCAAACCGAAGCGCATGGGCAAAGATCGGCACGATCGAAAACCCATAGAGCACCCAGATCGCACTCAGAGTGCTCATCCCTGAACGGCCAAGAGCGTCCCAAAGAGTGACGATCACGAACAGGATCGTGATGGCCCAGAGCACCTCGATGGCCCGCAGCCACCTGCGCATTGCTGCGAGCAAAGTCGCGGCCACGACAATGATCGCGGCAAGCACGAGGGTAGAAGCAAAGTCGTGCCTCTCCATCGGGAGCCCGGCGGCGACCAGGCCGCCGATGAAACCGATCGCCCAGAACGACTTCGACGAGCGCCACCAACTGAACCCTAGGTTCGCGAGGCTGAGCGCAAGGAACAGCACGACCACGACCTCCCCGCCGTAAAGGTTCTTGTAGACGTTGCCCCCAACGAAACTCAAGTAAAGGCCGCACGATCCGCCGCCGACAAGCACCTGCCCGAAGTCCTCCTTCTCGTTGAGTTTCCAAACGCCGAAGCCGATGAGCGCGCCGCACAGCGCGATCTCACCGATGTACTGCACGAGCGGCGTGATCCATCCGTTCTGGATTGCAAGCGCGACAAAGGTGAAAATCGCGATGAGAATGAGGGCGATCCCGGCGCGAGGCAGCACCTGGCTGCCGAACTTGAACTCCTGGTCGACCTTCTCACGGACAGGGGCGGGTTCCGCCTCTTTCGGCGCCACGGGCTCTCTTGGCGGAGGCGCGGACGCGCGCTGTGAGGGCTCCGGGGCCCACGCATACTGTTCTCTCGGCCGCACGGGAGACTCGATGACGGGTGGCGGCCCCTGCTCTACTGGTGATCCCTCTACCAAGCCTTGCTGGTAACGCAGTTGATCGACCTCCCTTTCGAGCCTCTCCAGCCGGGCCCGCAGTTCGCTGAGTTCGTCGGAGGCCATGTCGCCCTCTCAACCACATTATACGGACCGTCCAAGCGCTTGGCGGCACAAGGCACTAGAGGCAGGAAGGTAAAACCCCCAGACCCATGAACGTCCAACTGCTCAAACGGCTCACCGAGGCCCACGGCGTACCCGGCCAAGAAGACGCCATCCGCGACATCGTACGAGAAGAACTCAAGGGCATCTGCGACATCAGCGTCGACGTCCTCGGCAACATGCACTGTGTCAAGCGAGCGACCAAGAAGCCAGCCAAGGGCCAGCCGAAAAAACTAATGATCGCCGCCCACATGGACGAGATCGGTTTCGTCGTCAAGTACATCGACGGCAAGGGCTTCCTCCGCATCCAGACCCTCGGCGGCTGGGACCCCCGAATGATGGCAGCACAGCGGGTGATCGTCCACGCGCAGTCTGGCCCGCTCAACGGCGTACTCATGCCAGGCGTCAAGCCAAAGCACCTGCTCTCACCGATGGACGCCGCAAAGCCGCTCACCACCGACGACTACTTCGTCGACCTCGGCATGGCGCCCGCAAAGGTCAAGCGCACGATCCAACTCGGCGACATGGTCACGATGGATCGATCCATGCACGAGATGGGGGATCTCTTCACGTGCAAGGCGATGGACGACCGCGTCGCCGTCTTCGT
The DNA here is from genome assembly GCA_035576225.1 of Fimbriimonadaceae bacterium. Lineage (GTDB taxonomy): Bacteria > Armatimonadota > Fimbriimonadia > Fimbriimonadales > Fimbriimonadaceae > JADFMN01. The sequence goes on from DATLWQ010000051.1 coordinate 9,546, forward strand.
CATGATCGAGGCAATGAAGGCCGCAAAAACGCACTCCGTCGATGTCTATGGCATCGCGACCGTCCAGGAAGAGGTCGGCCTGCGAGGTGCGATCGCTGCTGGCGGTGGCATCAAGCCTGACATCTGCATCGCCATCGACATCACCCTCGCCAACGACATCCCGGGCATTCCGGACGAACTCGCGGTCACGCGGCTCGGCTCAGGCACGGCGATCAAGTTCATGGACTCGTCGCTCATCTGCCATCCAAAGGTCTACCAGCACTTCATCGCCCTTGCCAAGAAGCACAAGATCCCCTACCAGATCGAAGTCCTGCCGATGGGCGGCACCGACGCGGGCGGCGTGCAAAGGCAGAACGGCGGAACTCCGTCCTTCACCCTGTCAGTCCCCACGCGATACGTCCATACCGTCAACGAGACGATCCATAAGAAAGATCTAAAAGCCTCGATCGACATCATGGCGCGCTATATCGCCGACGCCCACAACGGCGACTACACTTACAAGAAGTAACAAGTGGCTTTCTCCCCCAACGTGTACGTGATGACTTAGGCCCCGTTACGCGTAAGCCAGTTCGACGACCTTCTTTGCGGCCTCTTGCATCGTGTGCGCGCCGACGATCGACGAGCCTTCGAGCAGCCGTAGGCCCTCCTCTGCGGCCGTGCCCTCGATCCGCGCGACGACAGGGATATTGACGTTCAACTCGGAGAACGCCGCTAAGATGCCCTTCGCAACTTCATCGCAACGCGTGATGCCGCCGAAGATGTTGATCAGCAGCCCTGTCACGTTGCTGTCTTTCAAAACGATCTCGACGCACTGCTTGACGCGCTCTGCCTGTGCTCCGCCACCGACGTCCAAGAAGTTAGCGGGCTTGCCGCCCGCCGCGCTCACTTCGTCCAACGAGCACATCACAAGCCCCGCGCCGTTACCGATGATCCCGATGTCTCCACCGAGCCGCACGTAAGCGATGCCGCTCCTCGCGGCCTCGG
>DATLWQ010000052.1:0-1603 GCA_035576225.1 Fimbriimonadaceae bacterium
ATCACCGTGTGGAACTCGCGCACCATCTCGGGGTAGGGGTAGGGGCCCGCGGCGGTACCGATGACGTAGTGGGTGTCGCGGACGTTGGTCACCCAGTCGCGCATCGCCTCGTTCAGCGCGTCCTTGAGCGTCTTGGTGCCGCTGGTCACAGGCACGACCTTTGCGCCCAGGAGTTTCATGCGAAAGACGTTCAGTTCCTGCCGCGCGCAGTCCTCCTCGCCCATGTAGACGACGCACTCGAGGCCGAACAGAGCGCAGACGGTCGCCGTTGCCACGCCGTGCTGCCCCGCGCCCGTCTCTGCAATGATGCGCGGCTTGCCCATCCTCCGGGCCAATAGGCACTGGCCGATCGCGTTGTTGATCTTGTGCGCGCCGGTGTGGTTGAGGTCTTCCCTCTTGATCGAGACATGGAAGCCGAGTTCGTCACTAAGGCGCTTGGCCTCGGTGAGCGGCGAAGGCCTTCCGACGTAGTCCTTGAGCAGAGCGTCGAACTCCGCATGGAACTCCGGCGACGCCCATGCCTCGCGGAAGCAGGCTTCAAGTTCGTCGAGCGCCGGAACCAGGGTCTCCGGCACATAGCGGCCACCGTAAGCACCAAACCGCCCTAGAGTGTCCGCCATGATCCTATTTTACGGTAGAGGCGATGCGCCCCGATAGGGCACAAATGAGACGAGCGGAAGGCACGTGTGCCTTCCGCTCGCTCGACTGGTCCAACGAGGCCTATTTCCTCTCGCGCCAACTCTTGACGTTGAGCGTGAGATAGAGTTGGTCGCCCGGCATGCCCGGGGGCAGGTTTTGCCGCAGCGACGGAACCTGATAGATGTTCGGGACGTTCTTGCCCATGTCGAAGTAGTTGGCGACGAACGTTCCAAGGATCTGGTTCTGCTTGGCGCTCGTGATTGTGCCCATCGCATAGAACGCGCCGGCCATGCTGATCTGCGCGTCGCCTGCACCGGTCGCGAGATTCATGTTGCGCCCTGCAACTAGTCCGATCGCCGAGTCCTTTGGGAAACTCAGTCCGGCCGACGGGAGCAGGTTGCTGCCGACGTAGATGTCCTGCGTCGCGTACAGAGTGCCTCGTCCGTTGTACTTGAGACCGCCCTTGACTTTGATCTCCAGGTCGCCCTTGACCTTGACGATGCCCTTTACGGAGAGGGTCGCGGGAGTGGTCGCAGTTGCCGGTACATAACTAATCGAGTTGCCATTGAGGTCCGCATAGGCGAACGCGCTTGTCGACGACGTGATCTGCGAGACCGGTACGACCATCGCTTCGTTGTCATAGTACGTCTGCTGGTCAGTCCAAACGGTGCCGTTGGGATCGGTGTACTCCTGTGCGCCGATTCCAGAGATGATCGGGTAGGTGATGTCGAGCGACTGCAGGTCGTACGAGTGGTTCGTGCCGTTGTCGCTGAACACGCTGTTCGCGCCCTGGTTGCCCGTCCATCCGTCGCTCACGTACGTGCCGTCGAGCGTGCCCTTCATGGTGACCGAGGGATCGACCGCGTCGCCGACCGTCGCTGAACCGTTGATCGAGATCTGTCCGTGCTTTGCCCGGACCTCTGCGTTCAGGGTCTCCTGGCCGTTGACGATCGTCGGGTCGGGG